>JANPLJ010001270.1:0-3806 GCA_031426475.1 Pirellulaceae bacterium
GATTTCGCTTCCGCCCACAATAAAGGGATGAACATCCGTTGGCAGACTTGCAATCGCTCGTTCGATGTTGGAAAAGACTTGGACGCCAGGATGGGAAAAGGTTTCGGAACGAGAAAGCACGATCGACGTGCGACCGGGTAGAACACGTCCAATCGATTCAAACGTCTTTCTGCCCATGACCAACGCATGTCCCATCGTCAGTTGTTTGAATCGTTGCAAATCACTTCGAAGCCGCCACGGCAATTGATTGTCGCGACCGATCGTGCCATTTTCGGCCGCAGCCACAATGATCGTCGCATGCAGTCTTGGTTTACTGGGATTTAACATTGACGATTCTTAGAGAACATTGACAACCCACGAGTTTGAATCGAAGGTCTTGGGGATCCAATTTCGATCTTCCAACATGGCGATCGTTAGCTTCGCGAGCGTCGTTGCGTCGGCTTTGTCACCAGCCAAAACCAATTCCGGCGCATCGGGTGGCTCGTATGGGTCGCTTATCCCAGTAAAATGCGAGATCTTGCCAGCTCGAGCTTGCTTGTATAGCCCTTTGGGGTCACGCGATTCACAGACATCTAGCGGCGTATCCACGAAAACTTCCAAGAACCGGTCGGACTGCCCTAGCTGTTTTGCAAGCGACTCACGAACTCGATCGCGGTCGCGTCGATATGGACTCACGAAAGCGGTCAATACGATCAAGCCGGCAGAAACAAATAGTCCGGCTGCCGCACCGACGCGACGAATGTTTTCTTCGCGATCCAGCGGCGCAAATCCAAGCCCAAATCGCTCGGCGAAGTCAACGCCATGCTCGGACTTCAAAATCGCAGGCGTTGCGCAAAGACCATGTCGAACGTTGTCTCCATCCAACAAGTAGGCGCGAATGCCTCGGCGATACAGTAGTTGATCGACCACATTAGCGATCGTGCTTTTGCCGGAGCCGCTAAGTCCCGTAAACCAGACGATTCCACCGCGATGCTCTTGGTTGGCTTCGCGCGCTGCTAGCGTAACCGACGAATCGTGCCATACGACTTGCGGGTCTGAGGGATTGGACATTTGAAGGCGTTGAGGTTGAAAGTGAGGGTTGAGCTTGGTAATGGGCTGCTAGCCCGGATTATTCATTGCCCGTAGCTACGTTCGCCAGAACGTGGTGAACCGCATTGAGCTACAGCCACGTTCTGGCGAACGTAGCTACGACAGTCTGTTTTTTCGCACTACGACTAGGAATCGTCCGGTCTAGGAAGTCTCGAGGGCGTCTCGGATGTAGACAACGTAGTCTAGTGATTGGACGGCTCTTCCAAGGCTACGAAGCATATTGTTTGCTTGTGCTCGATGCAATGTACCATGAACGCATAGCTGAATCATCGATTCGGAAATTCGAAACTGGAGCGGGCCGGATCCGAAGTCGGCAACGACTACTTTTTCCATGCCCTTTTGCCCGATCTCGCACCCTAGACGCGAACGTTCCGCCGCCATCGAACGCCAGTTCTGGGCGTAAACTTCGAGTGTGGTTTCTGGCAGACTCTTTGGAAATGGAATGGATTGGCCTTGCCAGATCGACTGCCACCATGTTTCCGCATCGTAGAGGTGCAATAGTGTCTTTCGCAACGAGCCTTGCCCCATCGACCAGTCTCGATCCAGCTGCTCGTCACTGAGCCATTGAGCTTCGTCTAGAACGCGCTGCAATGCCCAATCACCATATCGTTGGTAACGTTGAATCAGATCGAGATCAGGCGTCAGGAATTCTTCGACGAAACTTCCTGTTTCGATCCCATAACTCCGGCAAGCTTCGGCAACATCATCTTGCTGCAACACGCTGGGGTGCGCCAGCTTGTAAAAAATGTAATCCAATCCACCCGGCAGGCATCGGCCCTGCCGCTTCAAAAAGTGGAGTAGTTGCGACCGATGATGAACGCCGTGGTTTAAAACATGAAGTAACAAGTCGGACAAGCGATGCTGGTAACGCTCCCCTTTTAAATTCGCGTAGTCGATCCTTCGTTCGAAGCCGTCGTCGCTTACGTTTCGAACGAATTCTTCAAGCTCACTGTCAATGGCCTCGATTTCCTGACCGATCTTCGTGATAGTCCAGCCCTCGCCCGTTGGAAATGGTCCCGGCGTTCGGCTTTGCCAGCGGTCCAACCAAATCCTTTGCGCACCCACCAAGTGGACAAAGGTTGCTCGCAATGAACCTGGGCCAAGGGGTGCGGACGCATCGAAAGCTTCATCGGTAAGTCCTTCTGAAAGACGAATTAGCTTGCTATTCCCCCAGCGATGAAAGTTCGTGAAATCGATGAAGAAGTTCTTCGTAATCATGTTTTTGCTGCTAGACAATTGGACGCTAAAGCGTC
Source organism: Pirellulaceae bacterium (assembly GCA_031426475.1). Taxonomy (GTDB): domain Bacteria; phylum Planctomycetota; class Planctomycetia; order Pirellulales; family Pirellulaceae; genus JAIYDQ01. The sequence continues at coordinate 2,343 of JANPLJ010001270.1, forward strand.
GCTCTCGAGGGGGGCGAGCCGGGCAAACACTCTTGTGAGGGAATCCGTCATCGGCAAGACAAAAGCTTACCAGAATCTACAGGCCCGACGAGTTTGTCCAATGGATTCGGCGTATCGAATTTGATGGCCTGGACACGATCGAGCTCGATTTGCTATTTTTGGTCCTAGGCAAGAAGGAGCCACTCAAATGAACAATAGCATTAATTTTTTCGGTTGGATTCGAGACGGTGTGAAGCAGTCAGTACTCTTAGGTGTCAGCGATGCGATCGAAACGATCGGAACACCTGAGGATTCAAAGGGATTGCACCCGAACGTCGCGGCATTGCTCAGAAACGAAACTGCCGCCTCCGGTTCGCAAGCAAGCGCTCCTCGTATTCAAGGACAGCCTGCTGCCAGCAAGAAACGGCTTGGGAAATCGCTCCGCGATATCGGGCCGAACGCGGCGAGCTAAGGTTCTTCGCTTACGACGCTACGATACCGATCGCCGTCGGCAATGGCTGGGGTTGCGTCCGGTCAGGCTTGGGATATGCGATTCAATTGGATTTTAAAAAAATCCTCTGCGGTCTTCCAGTCTCTGCGGTGTGAGACCTATTGCACCGCAAGAGACTGGAAGATCGCAGAGAATTTAAACGAAAGCCTCATCCCACTTAGATTTCAGGGTGGGTAGCCGAATTCGTCAGAATTTGGACGAAGCTCGAAATGCGATGTTTACTGCACTTCCTCCGAAGTCTTACGACATCGGCTACGAATTGAAATCCAAAATTAGACTTGGGATTCGGGATTCAATTGGAGTTTGAGTCTTCTTACGTCGTGATTTTCTTGTATCGGAATCGTTTGGGTTCATCGTCTTTGATCCCCATTCGTTCGCGTCGTTGCGCTTCATAGGTCGCAAAGTTGCCTTCGCACCAATGCACGTGGCCGTCACCTTCGAAGGCGAGAATATGGGTTGCGAGCCGATCCAAGAACCAGCGATCGTGAGAGATGACGACAACGCAGCCGACAAAGCTGGCAATTGCTTCTTCCAAGGCGCGAAGCGTATCGATATCCAAATCGTTCGTCGGTTCGTCGAGCAACAGAACATTGCAGCCTCGGCGTAGAAGTTTTGCGAGGTGAACACGATTGCGTTCGCCACCGGAAAGGTCGCCGACTTTCTTCTCTTGGTCGGTCCCTTTGAAGTTAAACTTTGAAACGTAAGCGCGAGCGTTGAGTCGCTTGCCGCCCATTTCCAGGAGATCGTTGCCACCGCTGATTTCTTGATAAAGCGTATTCGTTGCGGTGAGCGAATCTCGATTCTGATCGACGTATCCAAATTCGACCGTCTCGCCGACCCGAAGGGTTCCCGAATCCGGCTTGTCCTGTCCGGTCATCATCCGGAAAAGCGTCGTTTTACCGGCTCCATTGGGTCCAATGACACCGACGATTCCACCGGCGGGCAGGCGGAAGGACAAATCCTCGATCAACAAT
>JANPLJ010001271.1:0-4446 GCA_031426475.1 Pirellulaceae bacterium
CTCGACCGCCTTGCGCGAGAGCCTTGTCGAGCGAAAAGACGATCGAGATCCCCACGATGTACAGGAACAGCGGAAAGATCAAATCATAGAAATGGAAACCTTCCCATTTCACATGCGAAAGCTGGGTGGCAAGTAAGGTGACAAACGGATGATCGCTCATCTTCTCCAATGCATGGACGATTCCGCCCGCGCCGATGATCCAGAGCATATCGAAACCGCGCAGAGCATCCACGGAAACGAGTCGGCTTGACGTGTTTTTCGAAGTCGAATCCGGGGTTTTTTCGCGAGCGAAATCGGCTGTTATAGAGAGTGGGGTCAGACCCTGTTTACTGTTTATATGCAGTTGGTTGTGTGGTAGTCTTTGCATGGCGAGACCATTACGAATAGAATTTGCCAATGCAATCTATCGTTTGATGGCACGCGGGGGAATGGTCGTCAAGTTATTTTTCGCAACGATGGTGATTACCAGCGAACATCCTAGAGAGTGGGGTCAGACCCGGGTCAGACCGGTCAGACCCCTTAATTCATTCCATCGCGCGATCCCCAAGGCTCTATTTGGTGGAGTTTTTTCGATTCCAATGCTCGGTACACATCCGTAAGGTCGAATTTTGCCAGAACATTTGGAAGCATCATCGCGTAAGGCCAATTGTAATCTTCCGTCTGCGCGAGTTCAGAATAAGAGGCGAGCGCATTTTTGAGTGTCACTTGCTTGACATCTTGACTCAAGAGCGATGCGAACGCAGCAGGCAATGCACCCCATCCGCGACCTGCGAGATGAACCTCGGAGTGCCCATTGGCTTTCAGCCATCGGACTACCTGCACGACATCGAAGGTCTTCTGCCCAAGATAAGGTCGACCAAGCATGAGTGAGTACGCTGAAATAAAATAGTCGCTACCGTACTCACGCAAAAATTGATCCTTGCCACAAATGTCCGGTTGCGAATCGCCAATACCGCGAACATCCATCGCGTAAAACGCCGCGTCGGGCTCTGCGGCAATCAGGTTCTTGATCATCGGCTCGCTTCGCAGTTCTGCGTCAGCCGACCGGTGCGAGATATACAGGATGGCACGCGTGGCGCCGGTCGCTGGACGCGACATGAGTGGACGGTCATGGAGACGCGTAACTAAGGTATGAATTCCTGGCTCCGTTTCAACAGCATACGTACAATAGCTTTTCGCGGGATACTTTCGATCGCCAAGACTTCGTAGAATGCGATAATCTGAAACGTCAGATGACGAAGGAATTTTGAGAACATCGCGCACCGCATTGGCAAGCTCTACACCTTCCACGGTCTTTCGAGCGTTGACGAGGTCGATGGCTTTCTCTTGGGTAAAAGAGAAAATCGTTCTCGTATCTGGATCGACATGGACCTGGCCTTGAGGTGACGCGAACAGGGTTTCATCTTTTTCGATGGTTATCGTAGGCTCGGTTTGTTGATCTGATATTCGAGTGACACTGTTGAAAAACCGGTACATTGCCTCACGATTATCCTGCGAGTAACCGTGTGGACTTGGACCCACCGTCAACCTGGTATTGTCGCCAAGACCAAAATAGGCGTAAAGCCTCTTGAGTCTGGATGAGGCTTCTTCTGCACCGCGCGCGTCGAAATAATCCAGCTCCTGAGCTAAGATCATTACCGGACGGGGGGCTTGGGCCGCGAGAAAGTCCGAGTGATCGAGATCGAATGCTAAGAGATTAGGCGGACACTGCTCGGTATCTTGGGGAAGTTCGTTCTCGGCATTGCGTCGAATCGTGGTGACAAAACAAGCCGGCGCGGCCATTGTCCAACGGTTCTCTAGTCCACATAGCCAAGTTGTTTGTGTCCCACCACCAGAATTGCCCGTGACGCCGATATGGTTTGGATCTACCTCGGGGCGTGACAGTAAATAATCGAGAGCTCGAATCGCATCCCAAGCAAACCATGTCCCAAGGAATTCCCCTACCAGCGTCATCTGATTGCCCGAGTGTATGTGCTCGCGAACTCCCGGATGATACTGCGAGGACAAATTGGGTTGCAAATACTGAAAACGCTCGCCTTGTCCCGGCGGGTCGATGATGAATACCACGTAGCCTTGGCGGGCTAACCCTTGTGAGAAAGACTGATAGGCCTCAGCGGCCTTTCCGTTCGTCGAATGACCACAGACGCCTATGACGCCGGGACTTGGTAACGCTCTCCCTTTCGGCAAATACAGATTACCGGTCACGGGAAATCCTGGCCGACTCTCAAACAATATGTTCTCAATGGAATATGCGTCGCGTTCGATTTTACGTGTAACGCGCGCATTGAGCGGAGTTTTTTCCGGAAAAGGACCGAACACTTGCCGGATTCGATCGCGCACCGATTGTACGTAGCGCTCTGCGTCGGCAGGAGTGTGAATCGCGTTTCGGCGTTCATTGCCACGCATTTCAGCCTCGCGAACCAATTTGACGATCCACTCCTGCATCATTCGTGGAAATCGATTGACCGGGAGCAACTCGTTGTTCGGCTGCTCGGCAGTGGCGTATTGGACAATCGTGAAAGCAACGCAAATGCCGATCAATCGATAAAACGTTTTTGTCACCATCGTTGCGACCTCGAAGAACATAGACACTGGCTGTAAATGCCACCCGCAATTTGACTCTTGCCCCAAATTGTAGCGGCTTTCCCCCGTTGGTGCGCCCAGTTGCTTCCGCTGTAACAATCGCAGTATTGGCATTCATCGGTCAGGCTCACTCGCAACCAGATCGAATCTTCCGGGGCGATCGGCAAGGAAGGGAAAAGGGGAAGGAAGGAGGGAAAAGGGAAGGGGGAAAAAAGGGGGAAAAGGGACACAGCAGTTGAGAGGGACACAAAGGGAAAAGAAGGAAAAGGGACGCGGCAATTAGAAACACAGCAGTTAGAAACAGCGTCCACAATCCCGAACGAGGCCCTTCGAAGCATTGCGATACGTCGTGGTTGTAAGACTCGGCTTACGAGTGAAGTGCAAACAGAAGGAAAGCTAATTACGAATCGGAATTGTGCCTCTGAAGTCAACGCGAAGACAGAAAGACTTCGCCGTAGTCCACGATCTTCGAAATAGAGATCGATCGACTGGTCTACGAGATACCTCGATCGAAGTGGTTGGGTCTTCTACTCGGACTTAGCTTGACAAGAGCTGCCGGATTCTCGGTTTCGTCTTGTATCGATGACGGTTATCGCGAGAACGACGGGAGTCAATATGATGCGGTTTTCCGGCTACCGCATAAAACAATCTTCCAAAGTCTTGAACGAGCTCACACCAAACCTCGGTACTTATTCCCAGCCGCTCAAAGATCGGACGGGCAGTTGCAGGTGTCGCACCTCGTTTGTCACGACGAATCATTCGTGCTGTCCAATCCAAGAGTTCCAAATAGGCCACCGTCGACATCGGTAAGAAACCTTTGTGGCTTGCTCGATGACCCACGACGTTGCCGCACGCACCGATCGCGTCATGCAGTTCATCGATCGATACCGGCGAAAGATGGCTGTCTGCAAAGCAATGTTCCAGAGCTTCCTTCGTCGCAGAAGCAGTCTTGCTCTTTGACGCTTCGCTATCGGTTCTCTGCGAAGGCTGTGGGTCTCGTTGCTTCAAGTTATCCTGAATCGATTCGATGCGTCGTTGAGCCGACGTATAGTCGCTCTGCTCGATAGTTTCGGCGATCGCAGCGCGAATCGGATTGAGATCGACATAGGCTGCGGCGGCCAGAATCGCAGTCTCATCCAGCAGTCGCACTGCTCGATAGCGGGCTTGCCAAAATTTCCCGACTTCTTGGTCGTCGCGGTTCGCGCGTTGAGCAATATTCTGACTGAGCAATCGCATCCACCAAGAAATGTCGCTCAACCTCGTTCGAATGGAAGCCAACCTTTCAGGGTTCGTTCGAATCATGTTCAGCTCAAATTCATTCGGCTCTTCCGCTCGCCCGCTAGCATCTTTACGCAAAGGGCAAAGCATCATCCATCGCCGCGCAACTTCGGTATCGTCCCACTCAGCAACTACATCGGGACGTGATCTCAAGACAAGATGGAAATGATTGGAAAGTATCGCGTAGCAAAGAAGGTCAATTCCGAACTGCGCAGCCAGTCGCCTTAGTTCGATTTCGAGCCAAGCTTTTCGATGATCATAGTTCTTGCCCGTGAGCGAATCGTTTCCCATTAGGAAGCATCTTCTAACCGTGCGATTCATGACATGCACGATTGCAACTTCATCCGCCGAAAAGACATCAACTCGAGCCAAGCGAGCCATCACACTTCCCCTCGCACGCTAAACCGCAGTACCAAACACCAGATAAGTGAACAAAAGACCACTAATCGCGATCGTTGTCAAGCGTCCACCCTAGAAAACCTGTGCGACCGCGAAATTCCCTCGGTGAAAATGCTGTTTCCCTATGCCCTCCCTCCTATGGCCTTCAAATGCTGTGTCCCTATGCTTCCCTCCTGTGTCCCTATG
>JANPLJ010001272.1:0-2516 GCA_031426475.1 Pirellulaceae bacterium
GTTAGCGGTTCAGCGGAGACGATGGTCGCGCAACCCGAGATCGGACGTATTGAAATTCGACAGGCGGAGGCGAACTCTGCTGGAGATGCATCCCCTCTCCCCCCGGCCCCCTCTCCCCAGAAGACTGGGGAGAGGGGGGGAGATATTCTTGGGTGTTCGAGCTCATCGAATAATTCTTCAAGCGAGGCTTCGCTTCGCGTCCTTCGCTATCGGTTCTTGCAGCGAACGGCCGAGGAGCAAGGAGCTCGGTATGTTGCGGTGGCTCATACGGCGGACGATTGTGTTGAAACGACACTGCACAATCTTGCCCGTGGAACAGGTTTGGCGGGGCTGACCGGAATCGCTCCGTATCGCGATTTGAATCCCGACTTGGTACTGATTCGGCCGCTGATCGACGTTTGGCGAAACGAAGTCGTGGACTACCTTCACGAGAATGGCCAGAGCTTTCGGGACGATTCAAGCAACGCTTCGCATGTCTATACTCGAAATCGAATTCGCCATCGCTGGCTTCCGATGCTGGAAGAGGACCTGGGTGCCGATACGCGGCAGGCAATTTATCGATCGAGCACGATCCTCGCTGAATTGCAGGCATGGTTGCAAGTTCAAGCCCGAGAATGGCTCGACCAACATTTGATTCAATGCAGCCCAGATCGTGTGGAGCTTGGCGTGACTCAGCCGAGAAGCGTGGAATGGCCGGTTATTCAGCACGCAATGATGATCCTTTGGCAACAACAGTCTTGGCCATTGATGCCGATGACACACGCCCACTGGAGCCAGTTACGATCGCTATTTCAGGCGACATCGACCCATTCTACTGGGATTGAGTTACCATCTAGAATAAGAGTGCATCGATCGGATGATCGATGGCTAATCATAAAGGAAAAGCGATCATGAAACTGCAACAGGATTTTCTTGGATGCGCGAATCGACTTCGCGCTGACGTTTCGGGATTGGAGGAACATGTCGCCGACGTCATGGAAAAATGGCGTGATGCAACGGCAAGCGAATTCCAACATCACCATCTCCTGGCAATATCGGATACGATCCGACGGCTCATGATCACGCTGCAGGAAGCCGGTGAGCTGTCGGCGAAATGTGGGAAAATGCTGAGCGAGGAAGAGTATTGATTTTATGTCGTTCACTTTGTTTAGTGACAGCCGAAAAGTACGTTTGGTCCATGGCCTTCGACAACGATTGGGCGACCATCGCGGAAGCCTTGCGTCGATCGCAGATCGATTGTCTGCCGAGCGTCGCGACTTGGAAAGTTCGTACCAGCAAACTTCTACGCAGCTTGCCGAAGCGCACGAGCGAGAGCATCGCCTAGCGATGAATCGTTGGGATGAGAGGATGGAAGAGGTCTATCTGCAAAGCGATCGCGTCACGTTGACGTCGTTGCGAAACGAAGCAAAACGACTTCAGGAGCTCAAGGATGGCCACCAACGCGCAGTCCAAGAAGAGAACGCAGCCTTTCAGAAAGCCAAGCAGGCGTTTGAGAATCAGTATGAAGAGCTAAAGCCGAAACCGGGAAAACAGCTTGAGCGATACGTTGCTTTGCTCGGTTCGCGACGCGATGAAGCCGATGAGCTTATCGATCAGTATCGGAGCATTATGCTCGATCGTAGCGTCCCCATCCCGAACTTGACGGCAAACGATGTCGAGAATGACGAAGCTTTGCCGGATTCGATGCAAGCATCGTCGGAGTCACTCCAATCGATCGTCGCTTCGATGGCGAAAGTGGTTCAAGATATTCGTCGCGATTCGTTGGTTCGATTGTCTGGATCGATTGCGCCGTGGCTGGTCGGTATCATTCCTGGCTTGATTCTGGGGATCGCGCTTTGGCAATGGATGGGGCATCTGCCCTACATTGCCGTCGGCGCGACATTGGCTGTACTTTTTGTCGTCCCGGTCGCCTTGGTGTTGTCGCTCACGCCGCGAGTCAAACATCGAATGGTCGGTCCGTATCGGAAGCTGATGAAGCTTTCGGAACGCATGGCGAGCATCTCGAAAAATGCGCAGCACATGGCGGAATCGCATTGCCGACAAGAACAAACGCGATTGCTCACCGAATTCAGGGAACGACTTAAGAAACGCGAAGACGATCACCAGCTCTGTCTAAAACGTTTAGATACGAAGCTGAACGATGACCAGCTCGCCTCAAAAAATCAGCAATCCGAAATTCGTCGAAAGGCTGCCGCGGAGTGTGCGAAGTTTATTCGAACGGCTGACCAAGAGCATTCGCCACAACTCGAACAACTGCTTTCAGCGCAGCGACAATCGACCTCGAACCTTCATCAACAGCATGCTTCGAAGCAACACGAACTCGAGCAAAAGCAATCCGAACTTTACGGCAAACTGGATGTCCGCATTCGAACCGGTACCGATCGAGCGCGGACGTGGATGGAGAAGCAGCAGCAGCGGTTTGCCAAGCAATTTCCGAGTTGGGAAAGCGATGTTTGGATTCGAGGTGAGTGGGCTCGCGCGAAGAATTCTACTGTTTTCCCGCTGGGTTCTTGTGA
>JANPLJ010001273.1:0-1159 GCA_031426475.1 Pirellulaceae bacterium
GCGATCTTCTGGAATACGAGCGGCAATCTCTCGAAGAGCTTCTGACTTTTTGTAGGTCACCATTCCGGCAAAGCTGATATAGAGTCCAAGCTCGAGGCAGCTCTGCGCGGTCTCCCAGCTTCCGGCGAACGAATGCATCACGCCTTTCAGCCTTCCATACTGGCTTGCGCGCTTGAGAGCTTCGACCATTTCCGCATCGCAATCACGCGAATGGACGACGACAGCAAGCTTCGTTTGTTGGCTGAGCTGCCAATGCCGATCAAAATTGGCTAACTGAATCTCCCATGGGCAATCGTCCCAGTAGCGATCGAGTCCCGTTTCACCCAACGCAACAACACGGTCATTCTTCGTCAGTGCCTCGATGGTCTTCCAATCGTCGGCTATCGCTTGATGCGCGTAGTTAGGATGAATTCCGACCGACGCGTAGACGTTGGGAAAGCGATTCGCAATCTCGACGGACAGCCGGCTCGATTCCGCTGTTGTACCAACGCACAGCATTTGTCGAACACCAGCTAGTTGGGCCCTTTCGAGTACCTCCGGTAGCCGATCCAGGAAAGCTGAATCCGCAAGATGAGCGTGTGTGTCAAAGAAATTCATCATTCATCTCATCGCGGCGATCGCATCGGCAGCAACAACACCGGAGCGGCGTTCCACATGTCCGATTCGGGTCGGAAGGATAAAGCCGAGGACGCCTTGCTCGACTTTTTTGTCGTGCTGCATGAGCGTCCAAAGTTTTTCGCTTGCGATTTCAGTGAACGAGACCGGCAGGCCCAGTCGTTCCAGCAGCGTTCGTTGACGCGCTGCATCTGCTGCCGAAAACATTTGGAGACGGACCGCCAAATCCGCAGCCATCGTCATACCGATCGAGACCGCTTCGCCGTGCAATAAGCGACCATACTCCGTTGCGGCTTCGATCGCATGCGCAAAGGTATGTCCATAATTCAGGATCGCTCGAAGTCCCGTTGTCTCGCGTTCATCGCGTTGAACCACGTCGGCTTTCAGTTGGCATGATCGAACGATGATATGCTCAATGCAGGATGTCTCGCGCCGTAAGATAGCATCGGCGTTTTCTTCCAAATAACCGAAGAACTCCGGATCGAGAATGACACCGTACTTAACGACTTCGGCGAGTCCGCTTCGGAATTCACGTTCGGCAAGC
>JANPLJ010001274.1:0-4315 GCA_031426475.1 Pirellulaceae bacterium
GAAATCTAATAAACTAGTTCGAGTACCTTAAATCGACCCCTTCGGCCTTATGGGCTTTCTCATTCTCGCATCAACGAAATACGGGAGGACGAGGTGGACGAGGCGGACGAGGCTCCTGCCGAGTCAAACACCGCGAATCGCATACCCCATCCGAGTGTCATTTCCCGACAATGGCATAGAGGTCCAACGTGCCTCTCGGCAGGAGCCTCGATCTCCCGTTTTTTCTGGCATTTAGAATTGCAAAGATGTTTAGAGCGGTGAGGCCGACGCTCCTGCGGAGCCACGCTCGGATTTCATGCGATTTGCGATGTTCGACTCGGCCGGAGCCTCGTCCCATAGCTCTAAACATCTTTTGGATTCCTGTAAGCCTGTATTTCGCGGTAAACAGATGTGTGTGCACCCGATTTTTTCTTGGGGGGTGGTTTGACGGCTCGCGATTTTTTACGGGCCTTGATCCAATCATCGTCCCATAATTTACTAAGCCTCTTTGCCACTCGAGCAGCCGTCGGAGTTTTATTTAGGATGAGGTCTGCAGTCTTGGCTGCAGGTACGAAGACCGATAGTGACGCTATCTGCTTTTTGGCGGTTCGAATTATTTTCGGTAGCGAAAGCTTCTCGGGAGAGACGTTTTTTGCTTCGCTGACGTGAGCCTGTATCAACCGCATTACGTTGTGGATCACCAAGCTTATCGCAAACTGGAAGAGTGTTGCTTCGGCCGTTGAACCAATCATGTGACGTAAATCAAATTCCTTTGTTACGTGCAGAAAGGCGGTTTCGATTGTCCAGCGTAGCCCGTAGAGTTCCAGAACATCCGCAGCACTGAACTTCTCAGTGTCAAGCAAACTCGTCACGATAATTAGGTCGGTGTCGTTCTCTCGCTTAACAACGATGCGTCTCACGCGAATACTTGTCTTAGTTCCGGGTTTCCCAAGCCACCCGATCTCTTCAACGTAGGGTCGACCCCAGTTGTCTTTACCTTTAACCGCTTTGACATCTGGGTCGACGTGGAAGTGCACTTTGGGATGGTAACGCATTACAAAATCGGAGCCATGCGCCAGTATGCGTCTTGGTGTAGTCAGGTCGCAGAACTGACTGTCTGCCAAGAAAATATTGAGCATGGTTGACCAAGCATGTACCTTCTCCAAGAGCTCTGGCACCAATGGACCATCGTTGGCTTCACCATCAAGCGAACTAGACATAGCGACAACCAACTGCTCGTGTACAGACAATGCGACTAATGCCTTGCCCCCAAGCAGCTTGCCAGCTACACCTCGAGTCTCCTTGAGACGCTTGGCAACATCTTTGAGCTTCTTGCCGTCGATGCAATACACGTTGTACTTATTAAAACACAACGGAACACGAGTCTTTACTGAATCAGGAAACATTTCCATCAAAGGCTCTATGCTTTCGCAAACCAACGCGTTGGAAAGCGATTGCCGCATACGCCGAATTTTCCCATAGGCCGCTTGATCAGTAACGCCAAGCTCATTTGTTGAGCGAGCGGCTTTGAATGCCGCGCTGCCCACAGCTCCGTGTTCAATTACTGCTGAATACATAAGTTTCACAATTAAATGAAACGAGAGCTCGCTTTCGTAGGACGTCCCACGATACTTCTCGTACAATGCTGCCATTCGCTGTTCGCTGAACAGAACCGCCAAAGTTGAAAGAACGCCCTCGGCTACCGGAACGCGTCGTAATGCTTCCGCTGAAAACTCGTCCTGAGTCATGCAACACCTCCTTGTTGTCATAACTTAAGACTATACGATTCAACAACTTATGGTCAATAAAGATGTTTAGAGCGGTGGCGTCGCACTCCCGTTTCACTTGCCAAGGAATTGAAAAGATGTTTAGAGCAGGAGCCTCAACGTCCCGTCTCGTACTTTCGCCGATTAATGGAACTCGCCATTCGGTTATGTGTGCGATTCGTTCGCTGCGTCCCACTGCGCAAAGTACTCGTCAATTGCTCTGAAAGCGTTGTGCTCAAGAGTAGGCTTTGACTTTCCAATGATGAAGTTGGGCGAATAGGAATGAACATGCGAAGAGATCAATTCTTTTTGCATGATTGGCGTGGACTGTGAGAATGGAACCTTGAGCTCTATAGCAATCGCAGGAAAACACTCACGTTGTGATTGATGCCAACCTTCTTCATGCAACGGCCTAACGATTTTGTCCGTCTCGATGACTGGTGCAATCGATTCCAATTCGTATCCGCTTGGATCAACTTGTTCGCGATAGTCGTCGACTGACGATAGGACAAGCGGTGGCCCGGGAGCGGTAAAAGCATAAACGCTCCCTGATGTATCTTGATTTTGCCGTACAATCGATGTATCGGTCGCATTGACTCGACCGTCTTTGTTGAGATCGTAGATATTGCTGATCCCAACTGAGTTGGCAGACGTTGACTGGTTTTGCCGAACAGCAGACGTATCTGTGGCATTGACGCGAATGACGTTCACCGTGTTCCCTGCATTCATATCTCCGATGACGTTTCCGAAATAGAATACTTCATCCGACGACAAGCCGGTGTTGGCATTCGCAAGCATCGTGACTCGCAACCAAGAGTTCTGGATTGCATTGTCCGCGAATTCAATCTTGATTCGCGAGGAACCCCCCAGCCCGCCACTTGGAAGGAGAGTAATGGTGGGCATCAAGTTCGAGTCTGCGAAATTCAGAGGCGAGCTTCCATCGGATGTGGCGAATTGGAAGTCGGCGAACGTCGGAACACCTAGTAAGTTGGCGACGTCGACAATTAAACCATTCAAGCCACGATTGTAATTCGTGTAGTTAGCAAAGGAAACGGTCTGTCCAGGTAGAAGTGCTCGCTTCAATGGATCGATGGAAGTCGTTGGGTTCCCAGAGCCATCGCCGAATAGAGTATTTGTCGACCGATTATAAAAGACTCGTTGATCCACTACCGTCGCTGCGCCTGTTGATTGAACTTTTATCGTCGCGATTCCTTTCGTGTAAACTTGGAATGCGTCGGATTCGATGAATTCGCTTATTTGTTGAATCCATCCGCTACCGATATCGACGGTGTCCCCCAGGTCGCGGCGAACGACCAGCGTATTCGAACTGCGAGATAGATTTAGCAACTCGCGCTGATTGAGCTTCAGCGTATTATTTCCAGTCCCGGCGATATCGATCTCTTCGATATCGAGAATGCGATTGTCGGGAATTGCTGTTAGGTCTAGCGATAGTCCACTCGCATCGAGCCGAAGTCTATCGATTCCCGTACCGCCAACGATTCGTCGGAATGCCAAGTCATTGATTGTAATGACATCACTCCCTTGCCCTCCCAAAAGAATGTCAGCGCCTCCATTACCGAGTATGGTATCGTTGCTTTGAGCTCCGTTGAGGATATCGTTGGCGGCCGTTCCAGCGAGCGTGTTCGGTGCCAAGTTTCCAATGTTGGCCACCTGGTTTGAGTTGGTATAGGAGTTTCCTCCCAATATCAAATAGCTTGCGCCCGCATCGACTTGTGCAGGATTGGCTCGATCTGCTCTTGGTGCACCGATGATGACGTCGTCGAAGCCATCTCCGTTGACGTCCCCTGCGCTGGTCACCGAACGGCCATTCTGATCGCCCGCCTTCTGACCCAAGATTGAGAGACCATGAGAGCCGATTGATTTCAAGTCGATAACGCTACTCAACGACCAATCTGACTTGCCGTAGATCAAGTAGCTCACTCCGGCGTCGATCTTCATCGGAATTCCCGGATCACCAAAATAAGTTCCGATGATCAAGTCATCGAAGCCGTCGCCATTGAAATCGCCGGCGTTCTTGACCGAAAAACCCGTCTGATCATTCGCATTCGCTCCCAGGAAAGTGATGCCTGCCAGACCGAGCGTTCGAAGGTCGAGCGAAGGTGTAATAGACCAATCCGCTTTGCCAAAAACGACATAGCTCGTTCCAGCATCGGTTTTCGCAGGGCTGCCGGGATCAGCACGTCTAGATCCGATGACAAGATCGTCGAAACCATCTCCGTTGATATCGCCTGCCTTGCTTACGGAGATACCGCTCTCTTCTCCCGTTATCGCACCTTGTATCTCCATTCCGGAAGTACCCAGACTGGCCAAGTCGATGGTTGGAGTCAGCGACCAATTATACTTTCCAAAGATGACGTAGCTCTTTCCAGCAGAATTCCGAATGGGACTGCCTGGATCGGCAAAGTAAGCTCCGATCAGAACGTCGTCCAGTCCGTCACCGTTGATATCTCCAGCGCTGCTCACCGATCTGCCACTTCGATCGTTAGCGATCGCTCCCAAAATTGCAACGCCATTCGATCCTAGGCTAGCCAATTGGATGGTAGGAGTCG
>JANPLJ010001275.1:0-2191 GCA_031426475.1 Pirellulaceae bacterium
GAGCAACGGTCCTTCATCTCCAACCCCTGCTGAAAAAAATTTCAGGGTCGACGAATTGGATGACGCTGTGACATAGTAGGTGAAGAGCGTCCACGTACCCGGTGTTGGCGTCGTGATTGTGTCGAGCAAGGTGTTGTCCCAGTACCTGGGAACCCGATGCCCGCGATTAGCGAGAAGTGTCGAAATTCCCCCGTTTTGAAGTATGAGCAAGCTTGACTCGACCGTTTATCGCATGACCTTGCTTCAGAACGACTGAAATTGCCGCGGGACTCTCTCCTCGATTAGGCGTCACTTCGACCAATTGAGGAGCATGGCCTTTCGTAACAACCATTGAAAACGCGTCCGGTGGTGTCGCTTACGCTCAACCACCGGCTGATATCCGCAATCCCTGTCGGGATTGCGATTGTTTGAAAGGCACAGTTGGCTACTGAACCGCTTCGCCTACGTCGCCGGTGGTGAGGCCGCGGTAGACGCTGGCATCGAGTCCATCGACGAAGCTTGTCAACGCTTTGCTTCGTTGTGGGTGCTGTAGCTTACGAACGGCTTTGCTTTCGATTTGTCGAACGCGTTCGCGGGTAACCGAGAAAATGCGTCCTACTTCTTCGAGGGTGTATGCGTATCCATCAGCTAGGCCGTACCGAAGTTTGAGGATTTCGCGTTCACGGTAGTTCAACATTTCCATCGCTTCTTGGATGTGGTGCTTCAGCGAAGCTTGATTGGTTTCAAACAATGGATCGTCGTTGCGGTGATCCTCAAGGAACTCGCCGAAGTAGCTATCGTCGTTCTCGCCGACAGGTTGATCTAACGATAGTGGCTGGCGTGCCATTTTCATGACGATTCGAGTATCTTCGATTGAAAGCTTGGCTCGTTGAGCGGTTTCTTCAACCGATGGCTCACGGCCGAGAATCTGAACGAGATCACGGACAACTTGACGTACTTTGCTCATCGTATCGATCATATGGATCGGAACGCGAATGGTCCGGCTTTGGTCCGCGATAGCTCGAGTAATTGCTTGACGAATCCACCAAGTTGCATAGGTCGAGAACTTGAATCCTCGGGCATGCTCGAATTTATCGACGGCTCGCATCAAACCGGTGTTGCCTTCTTGAATCAGATCCAAGAAGCTGAGTCCACGGTTGCGGTATTTCTTTGCGATCGATACGACCAATCGAAGATTTCCTGCCGAGAGTTCACGCTTGGCATGATCATACTGTTCACCGTGAATACTGGTACGATCTACGCGTCGAGCGAGAGTCGCTGGGCTTTCGTACGTGATTCGCATCAAGTAGCAAAGTTCTTTTCGGATCTCTTGAAGCGATTGTCCATCGGCATGACCTTCGACCTTGGCAACTGCCAATCGTCGCTTTAGCAATTGCATTTGTGACGAGATCGCTTCCAACTTGACAAAGATTGGCTCGAGGCGATTGGTTCGGAGATTCATTTCTTCGATGAGTCGAAGAGCTTTGCTGCGGCGTCGAACCAGTCGCATCCATGCAGCCTTTCGGGTCGCCATATCGATCTTTCGATTGATCGCCAGGTAGAAATCTCCATGGTTACGAAGAAGCAGGTGCCGCAACGTTTGGACGTTTGGGCCAATTCTTTTCATGATGGCGGTTTTTTCAGCAGCGTTCGTCACACTGACTTCAATCGTGCGATCCAATCGAAGCTTTCCATCGCGAACTTGTTCCAAAAGTTTCGTTGCGCCTTGGAGCATAAAATCGCTGGCTACCATCCATCGACGATATAAGGCTCGAGTACGTTCGATTTCAATTGCGGAACTGAGTTCTTGTTGGCGAGTCAAGAGAGGGATTTGGCCCATCTGCATCAGGTACATTCGGACCGGATCGTCGGTCGCATCGAGAGTTCCGACCAATTCTTCGACTTCTTCTTCGTCGACGATGCCCTCTTCCTCGAGGTCGTTCTGCTCTTCTTCTTCCTCTTCTTCCTCACAATCGTCAAAATCGTCGACCAGCCCGAAAACCACGTCGTGATCGGCTTCCAAACCAGGAGCAAAAGCTTCACCTTGACGGGTTTTTTTCGAAACTGAGCTTCGTTTGAATCGCTTGGCCATAGTTGCGGAATCTCGATGAAAGGGTTCGCTGTTGGACAGTCTCAGATGAATCCGTGTGATCCGAGTTCCCTGGCGGGAATGACTATCTACTCATTGCATCCGCGATGCCAACGAACCGAA
>JANPLJ010001276.1:0-3385 GCA_031426475.1 Pirellulaceae bacterium
TGCTGACAAGGGTTTCGGCAACAACAACGATCGCCGAACGCTCGGTAGCGTCGGCAGCCAAGAACAGCTCTACCAATCGCTTCATTTGTGGAGCATCGGGTGCGTTTGAATTCGTTCGGAGTTCGCTTCTGAGTGTATGAGTGTAAGGGTTGATGTAAGGGAACATCAAGCGGAAGCCGAGTAATCCTTATCGAGATCGACACCACGCCAGACGGTACGGATTCGCTTTGCAACGGCAGTATCGAACCTGTCGCGAGAAATGTTCGCATAGAAAAGAGCTGCGAAGAGCGGTTCACTACATCCTATTTCAGCATACGTTCAGCGCGGCGTTTACTCGCGAATGGAGCCAAATCGTCGAGCCAATTGGAATCGGCCATGAGCGAATCGACGGCAAGCATCGAATCGCTGGCCAAAAGACTGGCCGGGGCGTCGAAGAAACGAATGACGCTGTTCGACTGATTTTGCCGAACGATCGAAGTATCCGTCGCGTTGACGCGTCCGTCTTTGTTGAGATCATGAATGGAAGTAATGCCGACGGAGTCGACTGCAATCGATTGATTTTGTCGAACAATCGACGTATCGGTAGCGTTCGTTCGAACCGTGATCGGTGTTCCAATGTTGCCATTGTTCATATCGCCGATAGCATTCCCAAAATAGAACACGTCGTTCGCGGCTAAGCCCGTCGTCAAATTGGCGAGCACCGTAATTCGCAGCCAAGTGTTCTGAACAGCGTTGTCCGCGAACTCAATCTTGACACGAGCCGTGTTGGCTCCGCCGCCGTTCGGAATCACCGTGATCGTCGGCACAGCCGCCGTCGCAACGAAGCCAGCGACGGCGATTCCATCCCATGTTGCAAACTGGAAGTCGGCAGCCGTCGGTGCGCCTGCGGGATTGGCAACGTCGACGATGAATCCGTTAAGCCCCTTGGAATAGTTCGTGTAATTCGCAAACGAAGTTGATTGACCTGGAAGCAGCGGAAGCTTGGTAGAATCGATCGCATTCGTTGGATTGCCACTTCCATTTCCGAATACAGCGCTGCTGGATCGGTTATAAAAGATCCGGCGATTGATAATCGTCGAAACGATTCTAAAGCCGAAGTCGAGGGTGCTATTGGTGTCGTTTCCGTTTCCAGCAGTCGGTTCGGTGTTGTAAGCGAGCGTAATCGGCAGGCTTCGAATACCGTTCGTCGCTGCGGCAACATCATCGACGCCGTTGTCATCGTTGTTGATGTTGTCGTCCGGATCGACGCCGCCAGTGATCGAGGCCTTACCATTAAGAGACTGTCCAACACCGAAGTTGGATGCGTCGACACGAACGATGTAATCGCCGGGTAGCAAGCTTGTAAATTGGTACAAGCCGCTTAAATCGCTCGTGGTCGTAGCGATCTGCGTCGTGCCATTGCTTAAGTAAAGTGTCAGCGCGACATTGCTGACAATCGTATCGGTGCCTGTTTCAAAAGTGTTATTGCCGTTGTTGTCAAGCCAGATCTGATTGCCGATCGTGAGCGAATCAAACGGAGTGGTGGTCGGGTCGGCGGCTCCGCCTGCGGCTGGATCGTCGCTCAAGACATTGACGCCGCCGTCCGCCAGGATGCGGACTTGGCTGGAGACGGTCGACGGAGCGAGGCCGTTAGTGACATTGTTGATGGTCGCGTTGTAGACGATCGTCAGGGTCTTACCTGCGGGGAGCGTGCCGAGGGCCATCGAACCGAACAAGAAGTCGGGACCGTTGTGGTTGTGATCGCTCGGGTCGGCTCCCTCGACTTGACCGACCGCAGGGAGACGACGCTCGCATTGATGGATCCAGCCGAACATCAAATTGGCCGAATCGTCCAAGGCGTAGGTGTCGTCCAGACCGAGCTGATGGCCGAGCTCATGCATGACCGTGGAGAGGGCATCGACGCGTCCCTTGGCTCCGCCGCTCGCAATCGCAAGCAGGTCAGTGCCGGTCCCGCTGAATTCGCTGTCGTCCATCGGCGTTGCGTCGATGAACCACGAGTTGCCTGCGGCATTCGAGTCGAGCGAAACCATGCCCGCACTCGCTGAGCCGAGATACCAACCCGGAAGATCTTCGATCGTGAACGACACGCTTTGTAATAGACTCAACTGATCGGCTGTGAGTCCCGTCGCTTCCCACCGAGCAATCGCAGCGGCTACCAGCAAACCAAGCTCAGCCTGAGAAAGCATGCCATTCTCGACGATGACGGGCGGCAGTGCCACTGTCCCTGCATCGACAGAAACCTCAACAACTGGCGGTGTGACCGGATCATCTGCGATCGGCGCGAAGAGCAAAGGCGTCGGCGGACTGCCGGCTACCAGCGTAATCGTGCCGGCCGTCCCTACCGTCGGATTGCCCACGTTATCGTCCTGCACGACACCAGTCACAGTGCCCGCCGCAGAGCCGCCACGCGAAAGCCTGAACGTCGTCAGGGCACCTTGATTCTCCAGATACACGTCGGTCGCATTGTTCGGGTCGCTCCCCACGAGTGAGTTTTGATTGGCCGGAGTGCCGAAGCTGCCCAGCAGCAGGTTGATCGTGGCCGTATCTCCGGCCACACCGCCGACACCGGCATACACGCCGCCGAAAGCGAATGCAGCCGGTTCAGTCACCGTGTTGCCAATGACCGTGGCGTTCAGCACGCTGCTGCCCGTGTTGGCGAAAAGTTTGATGCCTTCTTCGTTGTACTGCCGCAGGGTGTTGCCGCTGATCAGCACGGTCATTGTGCCGGCACCAAGCGACTCGACACTAATGTCGGCCGCTGAATCCCGCGTCCCGGAATTCGCCACGCCAGCAACGCCGACCGTGTTGTTGGAAATTGTCCCGCTGAAGTTCGCCGTGCCGGTGCCTTTGAACACATTGATCGCGTGGCCCCGTGAGTCGCGGAAGGTGTTGCCGGTGATATTGAACGTGACCGTTGCCGTACTGCCGGTCCCGCCGCCACTGAACAGAGTGCCGCCACCGCCGGACAGGATCGCCGCGTTATTGTTTCTGAATTCCGTATTCGTTACGACGATGTCCATCGTCGAGCTGTTCAGTGCGTTGGTCTGGATCAGGTCAGCGCGGGAGGCGGTGAAGTGCGAATTGCTGATCGTGAGTTTCATCACGGCCGAGTTCTGCGATTCGAAATACATCCCGTCGTCGCCCACACCGGCCACACTGTTGCTGTTGAATATGGTGCTGTTGTCGATCGTCAGCCGATCCAGCGTGCCGGAAGTGTTGATGATCCGCACGACGGCTTCAGCGCCGCCGCCTGAAGTCGTATTGGCCACTGTGCTCCGCGTGATCGCGGATGAGCCGAGCAAGTTTGTGAACGACAGTGCTCCTTCATCATTCGCGGCGACGGCACCCACACCATGCGTGCCGTTAACGATGCTGTCGATCAGGC
>JANPLJ010001277.1:0-11778 GCA_031426475.1 Pirellulaceae bacterium
TTTCGACGAGTCGCAGAGCGACTCGTCCACAAAAAATCACAGCCTCGTCGTGCTGAGTTTTTCATAAAAACTTGCCGGCCGCTATTGTTGAGACGGGCTGAATAACTGCTGCCTGAGAAACGTGTAAGCCAGTGCTTGCATGTAAGACGCTTGGCGGTTGTTTGCTGCACCACCGTGGCCACCTTCGATGTTTTCATAGTACAAGACGTCGTGCCCCTGCTCCTCCATCCTTGCCATCATCTTGCGAGCATGACCTGGATGCACTCGGTCGTCACGAGTTGAGGTGGTGAAAAGAACAGCCGGATAAGAAACACCTAGCTTAACTTTCTGGTACGGCGAATAGGTTTGAATAAAATCCCATTGGCTCGCGTCATCGGGATCGCCATATTCGGCCATCCACGACGCGCCCGCCAGCAGCTTGTTGTATCGCTTCATATCTAGCAGCGGGACTTGGCAGACGGCGGCCTTGAACAGGTCAGGATAGAGCGTGAACATATTTCCAACCAACAATCCTCCGTTCGACCCCCCCTGTATTCCCAGTTTTTCCGGCCGAGTCACCTTCCTGGCGAATAGATCGCGAGCAACGGCAGCAAAATCTTCGTAAGCTCGAAGTCGATTCGCTTTCAATGCCGCCTGATGCCAACGCGGACCGTACTCGCCTCCTCCCCGTATATTGGCGACGACGTAAACACCGCCCTGACTCGTCCAAGCTCGACCGACGCTTCCGCTGTAGTTCGGCTGCAATGAAATCTCAAATCCACCGTAGCCATACAAAAGCGTCGGTTGATCGCCGTCCAGCGGAAGCTCTTTCTTGGAAACCATAAAATAGGGAACGCGAGTTCCATCTTGACTGGTCGCAAAGTGTTGTTGAATCACTAAGTTTGAAGCGTCGAAAAAGTCAGGGAGCTTCTTAAGTTGCACAGGAGAAGCTCCGATTTCTCCCATCATCAAAGCCGTTGGATTCAAGTAGTCGGTCGACGTCATAAAATAAGCATCCGAATCGTCGGGGTCGACCGCCGACAAGTTTACCGTTCCAAAATCGGGAGCACCTTTCAGCGGCTCTCGCTTCCAACCACTGTCCGTCGAAGTATGTACGTAGATCTTATTCTTCACGTCTTCAAGCACATTCACGAACAAGTGGTTCTTAGTGAAGCCAAAACTGGACAAAGCGGTGCTTTCGGTAGGCTCAAATACGACGTCGAACTTGCGATCTCCCGCAAGAAACCTATCAAACTTTATCACCAAAAGTGAACCTGCCTTGAATGATCGATCCCCCAGGTCCCACGGGTCGCGTAACTCGACCGCCAAATACTCTCGAAAGACGCTCTTGTTAGAACTGTTAGGGGCGTCGATCTTGAGCTGATTGCCAACGTCCGGCATGTAATACAGCTCGTCATTATAAAACGCAATCGCACGACTAATGAAGTTGCGTTCGAAGCCTGGCGAATCATCATGTATCGCGCTGATCGCCATATCCACCGTTTGGCCTTCATAGATCGTCTCAGCTGAAGCCAACGGAGTTCCTCGCCTCCAGCGTTTGGCAATTCGAGGGTACCCTGAGGACGTCATCGCACCGTCCCCAAAATCCGTTTGCACAAAAACCGAATCGCGATCAATCCATCCGATGCTCCCCTTTGATTCGGGACGAGAAAAACCATCGGCGACGAAAGCTCGCTTTTGGATGTCGAATTCACGAGTCACGGTCGCATCGGCACCACCTCGCGAAAGGCTGATCAAGGCAAGGTTGAAGTCGGGACGCAAAAGACTGGCACCGCTCCAAACCCAATTCTCATTCTCAGTTTTCCCTAGTTCGTCCAGATCCAAAAGCACTTCCCATTTCGGATCCGCCTTCTTGTATTCTTCGAGCGACGTTCGACGCCAAAGACCGCGTTCATTCTTCTTATCCCGCCAAAAGTTATAGTAGAAATCGCCATGCTTGCTGATCATCGGAATGCGTGCGTCTGAATCGAGAATCGCAAGAAGATCGTCGCGAAGTTTCGCAAAACTTGGATCGGCTTCTAGCTTGGCTTGTGATTTTTGATTCCTCGCCTTAACCCAATCGATCGCCTTCTCGCCCATGACATCTTCAAGCCAAAGGTATGGGTCTTCACCTGCTGTCACCGTTGAAGTTGACAAACCGGGATCCTGAGCATGCATAGTACGATGTTCCATTTCGAGAAATGACACTGCAATCAAACCAAACGACACGAGCCTAAAAGTTCGCATTCGAAAACTCCTCTTTCAAAGGTGCTAGTGCTTCCTCCGAAGTCTTACGACATCGGCTACCCTAAAATCGAATGTGACGAAGCACAAGTAGCCAGATACATCGCAATGTCCTGTGTCACCCTTACCCTCCATTGTGTCCCTTGCGTCGCTTTCGTCCCTTTTGCCCCCTGGTCGCGTCTACGACGACTTTTCTCCGATTACATCCGTTCAACGGTTTGAATATTCAACAAATCCAAACCTTCCTTCAGCGTCTTACCGGTCAGGGAAACTAACAGCCGACGACCTTCTTGCTGCGCAACAGTTTCCGCTCGCAAGACCGGACATTGATCGAAAAACGACGCAAAAAGCTTCGCGGTTTCGTAAAGGTACTCAGTGACAAGATTGGGCAAATAGTCGACCATGCTGCTGTGCAAAGCATCTTCAAATCGCATCAACTGGATCGCTAAAGCCCTCTCCAATGGATGCTCAAATGCAACGCTCGAAGCTGGCCTCTCGATGGTTTCTTCCTTGGCTATTTTGTCAGCAAGTTTGCGAAGAATATTCTGTGTTCTCGCGTATGAATACTGAATATAGGCAGCCGTGTTTCCTTCTAACTGCACCATCTTGTCGAGATCGAACTCGTAGTCGTTCTCGCGGTGATGTGAAAGGTCCGCATACTTTATCGCTCCGATTCCAACCACTGATGCAACATGTTGTTTTTCATCGTCGGACAGATCGAGACTCGCGTTTTGCAGACGTCCCGGATCGCATACCACCTTTAGCGCTCGATGGACGGCTTCATCAAGCAGCGGCTCCAGTCCGACGACACTTCCCGAACGCGTCTTGAAAGGGCGGCCGTCCTTACCGAGAACCGTTCCAAAACTGATATGGCGAAGCTCAATGTGGCTGATCCCGGTTTGTTCCAAGCAACGGAAGAGTTTCTTAAAGTGATCGCTTTGGCGATGATCAACGACGTATAAAATGGCATCCGGATGGAACTGTTTCATTCGGTACTCAACTGTCGCAAGATCAGTGGTCGCATACAAATACGCGCCATCTTGCTTACGAACGATCATCGGTGTGTCAAAGCCTTCTAAGAAGACGCAGACCGCTCCTTGGCTTTCAACAGCAACGCCACGCTCCAACAACGAATGGACCGTCGGGCCAAGCATCGCATGATAAAAACTTTCCCCCAACTCGTAGTCGAAACGAATGCCCAGTCGATCATATATGTGTTGGATTTCGGCTTTGCAATGCGGTAGAAACTCGTGCCAGAGCCGATTGTTCTCGATGTCACCCGCGTGCAATTTAGCCGTTTCGTTCAACACGCGTGATTCTAAATCGGGATGCTCGGAAACAAGCGAACACAGCGAAGCATCTTGCTCGACAGCTTCGACCTTTCCTTGTAGCTCAGCAATCGATTCCTCGGCTTCTTTGATGCTGCGTTCGGTCGATTTGAGCTGCTTGGCCAGTTTTTTTTCTTCAGGATTCTTCTGACTGGCGGCCGCAGTCCATGCAAGATGAGCCTCAACCAGTCGCTGCTTCAATAACTCGAGGTCTTTTCGCGCGGGCTCTATCGATGATTTGGCTGACTGATAACCGATAATCTGCTGGACAAGTCGATATTGTCGACTGAGTTCAGCAACTGGGTTGGAGTTGAATGCGTGCGCATCGTTGAAGTTCTTATAGCCATAGATGACCATCCCAAACTGGGTCCCCCAATCTCCCAGGTGATTGTCCGAGATGACCGAGTGGCCTAGCTTCCGAAGGATACGGACAATCGCATCGCCAATAACAGTCGATCGAATGTGACCAACATGCATCGGTTTGGCGACGTTCGGCGAAGAATAGTCAACAACGTAGGTCTTGGGCTCCGCCGGCTTGGAAATACTGAGCGAATCCGACGCTTCAGCCGACTGCGTCTCTGCGACGACCCACGAATTGCTAAGTCGCATATTGATATAGCCACGGCCAGCAACGTCTACCGAGTCGAAAAACGAATCACCCCTCAATGAATCAGCAATTTCATTGGCAAGCGCGACCGGTTCACGACCTAGCTGTTTACCAAGCACCATCGCAAGCGATAGGTTGGCTTGATAGTCGCCAAACTGAGGATCCCGCGTCGCGGTGATGCGATGAAGAAGATCGGCGGAATCGTTGGTTAGCGGGGCAAGTATTCGTTCAACATGCCAACGAACAGTCTCAAGTAGGCGCATCGGGCTTTTTCTTTTTTCGCGATTCGTGACCCGGAATAGGCATCGGGCCGCCATAAGCATCGAAGACAACAAGAATATTCAGCAACCCTGCTACCATCGTGTACAACGTCCCTAAATCGAAGCCGGCCGACGACTTCTCTTGCCAATCGGACAATTCCGGGAGGCTATTCGGGCGATCCATAAAACCGCCCCACCATCGGATAGGCTCATTTTCATTGTGGCGATACCACTGGATAGCTGCCGGCGCAGCAGGCAATCCGACTCCCGCCTGCAGCAGATAGTGCCAACGATAGTCCTGCGGAATCCAAGACGCGTAAACGCATCGACCACCGCCCAGGATCATTCCCATGATGAAAAGCACAAGAATGCACGTTGAAAACAAGCCAGCCTTGCCATACCGACCTTGGTACCAGTGCCCCGCTCCAGGAAAAAGGAACGCCAAAACGGCGGCGACGACACGATTCTTGAGATCGATGGTAATACCGTCCGCGTGAACGAAGTTCGGCGGTAAAGGAGTTGGCATGGTTAGACCTTGTCGGGAATTTCTTAATGAATCTCCGACAATTGTAATGGTCTAACGCTTGAACGCTATCCGTGCTAGTGCGGCATACGACTTCGCATCGCCATAACACCCAAAGAAAGGGCGACGACCGCGAAGATCCCCCACTGCGTCAGATTCATATGATTGACGCTGTAGTCGATTCGACTTCCCGTGTCACTGAGCAAGCTAAAAAGCCAACTTGTTACGGTTTGCATGATCGTTTCGCAGTGAAAAAGGAAGGGGGGCCAAGATCCAAAAGTATAGCCCCCGTATTCCACTCAGCCCCGAACGGCAAGTGGCTAGTCCAGCCATTTTCAAGGTAAAGGAGGTCAAAAAAACAGACTATCCCGATTTTTCCGTTAGTTTCGGCTGGAGTTCGCGAAAATCGTCACACCCCAAGGTCATGCCCGAGCATGGTCCGCCAACTCCGCTCGAGCGAAGCTCACCCACCGACCTCCGTCTTTGCCTCGCCAACCCTTCAGCCCTTGCGAGCCCCTAATCGAGGGCTATACTATCCACGGCAGTTTGGCCCCCATGTGACTCAGGACCGACCGGTTCTCCGGTTTTCGCCAGCCCTTGGGAGTTCAAATCGCTAGCGAGGGGTCGTAGCTCAATTGGTTAGAGCACCGGACTGTCGATCCGGAGGTTGCGGGTTCGAGCCCCGTCGACCTCGCTGACACAATAGCCCCGCTTTTCTTGGGTTTTCGCCAGGGAAAGCGGGGTTTTTTCGTTTGCAGTCCGACGTTAGGAGATGGGGACTAGTTCGCGATGGACGTTTTCGATCATGTCGAGCTTGATGGAGGTTTGCTCCTGAGCGTAACCGACCATCAGCGCGAGATCGCACAGGGAATTGATGCGTCGGGGGACTCCTTCGCAGAGACCATGGATTGCGTCGAGTGCATCGTTCTCGAAGATCGTTTCGGCGTTGCCGCCCGAAGCGCGTAGGCGATGGTTGATATAGGAGTTTGTTTCGTCGATCGAAAAGCGATTCAACATGCAACGAACGGCAACGCGTTGGTCGAGAGCCGGGTATCGTTCCAGTTGAGCCATCAGCGTCGGTTGTCCGCTAAGCACAATCGTGAACGCCGATTCACCGGGCGTGTCTTGAACGGAAAGATTCAGCAGCAGTCGAAGGGTGCTCAGTGAGCCTTGGTCTTCTAACCATTCCGCCTCGTCGATAACCAAAACTGCATGCCGCCCTTCTTGAATGGTTTTCGCCAACGATTTCTCGATCGATTGAATGGCGCTCGCCATCGATGGCGTGGATGCATCAGCGATATAATCCGCCGACAACTGTCCGGCGATATATTGAACGAGTTGGTCGGATGCCATCGCCGGATACGCTACATGCACCACGGGCCCGACAAAGTCAGGCATCTGGTTTCGCAGTTGATGGAGCACCATGCTCTTGCCCATTCCGCTACTACCACAAACCAGCGCTACCGACCGGCGGTGTTCGATTGCATAACGAAGTTTTAATTGGGCGGCCTGGTGCGATTCCGATGGATAGTAAAAATCCGACGAAAATCGATTCTCGAACGGGCGAGCTGATAGTTTCCAGTGTGCTTCGTACATGTTCTACCTGCTCGATCAAGAATGAAAATTTTCGACTAAGCCAATCGACTGGACGCCCTGTTGTTTGACCAAATCGACGGCAGCATCAACACGTTGTCGGAGACTAAGTTCGGCATCCACGATAAGCAATGTGGCATCGAGTACCGCTTCATCGCCTGTCCCCAAAAGGTGGCTTTGCTTCTGCGTGACTCGATTGGCATCGATAATCACCATGTCATAAGCGTTGGCGATGCGTTTTATCAACTTGTTGATACGGATGGAATGCACGGCGACTTGAGAAGCTGCAATCGAGTCGGTCAGCGGGAACAGCGTGATCGCTTCACCGACCGCATGAATGGCAACTTCGTCGAGCGGAACGTTTTCCAGCAAGCACTGTTGCCATCCGTACTGCGTTTCCAGGTTTAGTTGATCGACGAGACTAGGGCACTCGTAGTCGCCGTCCAGGAGTCCAATTTTCAATCCCAACTTCGACAGTGTTTTGGCGAGGCACATCGAGACGGTTGAACGACCGACACCGCGTTCGCCACTCGTGATTGACAACACTCGAAGACCTTTACTTTGTGCATGCTGAAGATGCAGTCCAATTTCGTGAAAGGCTTCCGATTGCGTAACCAACAGATTCGCTACGGCGTTTGGCCACAAGAAGTCGTCGACTTCCCACACTGGTTGGATCGGCAGTGAAATCTTGGCTAATCTATCTACATTCAGGCTCTTGCCGAGCGGAGGTGTACGACGTTGTGTTTCTACGGAAGGAGCCGGTGCGCTGCTACGACCCACGGGCGTTGCCATCGGAAAATGTACAGCCGATTTCGTTTCTCCGGCTTTAGCGGCGAGATCGAATTTCGCGACGACCGCATGAGAGACATTCAATTCAGACAGTTCAGATTCAGCGTGTTTTGGTTTTCCACGTTCGGCTTCATTGTTCGTTCGCGCCGAAATCGATTTCGAATCAGCCGTTGCTTTGATGCTTCGTTCTACCGTTCCGAATGACCAAGGAATGGATGATGCTGGGCGTTGAGCCGGAGGGTTTGTTGCGTGTGGTGAATCGATACGAAACTTCTGCGGCGGCGGAGTCAGTTGCCGTGGAGCTTGCTGTGCTGGATCGCTCGCAGCTGGACGAACGGTTGCCGCTTGCGAAACTTGAGGAGTCTGAGAGTCTTTGGCAATTGATTGAGCGGTTGTCGATCGTGGTGGCAGCGTTGGGGCAGAACCGGACTGTCGGGCTTGCTGGAGGTAGCTTGTCAGTGTTTTCCGCGGGAGAGGTTCCGCGCTGCTCGCAATCGACTTCGCTTGAGTGTTCGGTGGTGCGTCGCTGGAAGCAGCATGTTGCGAATGAGCCGAGGTAACCGATTCGCGACGGATACTCGATAAACTTGCAATCCGCGTTGTAGATTGAGATATGTGAACGGAATTGCCGTTGGGCGATTCAGAAGTAGGAGTTGACACCGGTAGTGGGACAGATACCGATTCCGCTGCAGATGGCGGTGTTGTCGGCCGAGTTACGCCGCCGCTAACATGCGGTTGCAACGATTCAATATTCGAGAGGTGAATTTTGAGAATTCGTTCTCCCGTTGGATCGCGGAGAGGCTGAACCTCGTTTGAAGAGGGCTGCGACGAGGGTTGAATTGGTCGCTTCTTTGCGTAGGCGCTCAAAAACGCTTTATCGATTTGGCTCATAATGCCCTATCCTCGATCTTGCTCTCAGTTAGATTGAAATGATGGAGCCGAATTTGGGTACGGCAAGGTTGTGGCTTGTGGCGCGGTAGGCTGACCATAGCTCTGGTCTGGATACGCAGTGGGCGTATTGAATATTGGTTGATAGGCTTGAGCCGGAGTTCGCTGGCTCGGTTGAACGTTCGCCGGATACGCAGCCTGCCTTGCAACTGGAACGTATTGAGTTGGTGCAACGGGTTGACTCGACGTTGCATATGGATTCGGTGCCGCGTATTGAGTCGTAGGCGGGTATTGTGTCGTAGGCGGGTATTGTGTCGCTTGGCCTTGCTGGCTTGGCGGGGCATAGGCGGGTTGTTGCGGTTGTGCGAAGCTTTGGTTAACCGGTGACGTGCCGTAGTTCGCACTTGGTTGAGTTCCACCGAAGTTTGAATTGGCTGGCGCAGCATTGTTGTAGGCTGGATTGAATTGATTGGTAGGAGGGTTCGTGTTCTGAGGTGCAGCACCGTAGCCGGCACTAGGCTGGCTCGCCCCATACCCTTGCGATGGTGGAGCAACGCTCATATTCAGTTGAGTGCTTTGTCCAACGGGCGCGGATTGTGCCGAGGCATATTGCATATTCGACTGAGGGGCTGGTGCTGCCATCGATTGCTGTAGTTGTCCCTGTTGTGCTTTTGCAAGGGCTTCCATTTGACTCTGAAAATTAGCTCGCATTGCATACAGCTGAGCGGTATCGATGTCCGGCGCGACGGTCGTCACTAGTTTCGACGGTGTTGTGGACGGAGCTTGGTTATCGATAGAACTCTGATTGCCCATCATCGGTTCATTCGAACGCGATTTCCCAAAGGTTGGCGCAGGTGACGACAGGCTGGACGGTTCTTTCGGCTCTGGTTCTGCCGCGAGGCTCATCGCACTATCTATTTCAGAAGAAGTTTCCGCGATCGAAAGACTTTCTTGAGATTCCGAAGAGGAAGCACTTCCAAACGTCAATGGAGCCTCTTGTTGCGTCGATTCTTTTTTCGATGCGACGAGCATGCTAGGTACCGGGAGCTTCTGACTTTCTGCCACCGATTCGACCGGCTTGGCGCCCAGCGTAATGGGTGCATTTTGAGTTGCTTCAACCTCCAAGGTCTTTGTAGATGATTCCTCGGTCGTCGTTTTTGGATTGCTGGCGTCTAGGGCAACGAGCAGCGGAACATTGTTTGTTGCAACTTCCGGCTGAGCACTTGTCGACACTGATCCATTTGATTCAAGGCTAGGCAAAGCGGGAGGTACGAGCGGGGCAACGGGAGCCGTAGACGCTGCGACCGTTGAAGAGGGGCCAGCGAGTGACGTGTTCGAAGTGATTGGCGAAGGGATACTGGTCGCAGCGAAGCCATTATTCGCATTCGCGTTCGAAGCTACAGGATGAGACCGATTGCTGCTTCGACCTATCGCAAAGGCGACTGCGACCGTCACTAAGAGCAGGATGAAGCCGTTTGAGACCCCGTGTTTGCCTGGGGCTGCGACTGGATCCGGAGATGCCTTGCCGGCTGGGGCAGGACATGCGGTCGGGGCGACTGCCGCCGGTTGGGTTTGGCTGGGTTTGGATGTAGATTGGAGCGCGGCGGCCGAAGGGGACGAGTTTGCTGCATTGCTAGCCCCCTGATGCGATATGTTCGGATTCTCGGTCGCGACAGCAACCTCGGCACGCTGGAGATTTTTCAAACGAAAGAGCACGGGGACATTAGAATGTCCATGTGCGGGATCGACTCGACGAGTTGAACTTCGGGAGCTCTGGCTACCGTCGGTCTCATGATTGTTGCGATTTAGATTGCTTGCCATAGCCATCGAAATTCCTTTTTCCTTGAAAAGCTGGCTGCTTCCTGTTCAACCAACCCTGGCTAGCTCGTTTGAGCAACCGAAAAGTTCGTTTATTCCTGCTATATCGGCTGTGTCGCTTGTGTTCTTTACTGTTTATTCGGCTTAGACAAAATAGGCAAGAAATACCGACTGTCGGTTGACGAATGCTGGCGGCAGCTTAGGTTTTGACAGGAAGTATGAAAAGGTCGATTTCGGGGCGAACAGTAAACGGTTTCAAATTTTTTGAAAAAGTAGGACAAAAGGTCATCGTATGATGCGTCGAATCTGGATTCTGTTTTTCGCGTTTGTGTTCTTTGCGGCCAATACGCCGATTTATAGTCAGGACAAAGAATCGCCATCGACGAAACCAAACGCCGCCGACCCTGAAACGTCCAAAGCACGACGCGATCGACTCGCCGCGGAAGTCAAGAAAGCCGTCGACAAGTCGGAGCCAGACGCCAAAGAGATAGCAAAAACGAAAATTCAGTTGCTAGCATTGTCGGGTCGTTACGCCGATTTGAATGATGCGATTGCGATCGATCCGACATCATTGCTCTTAGGGAGTCCGCCATCCAAACAAAAATCGTTTTATCGCTTGTGTGAGTTTATTGACGACCTTGGGAAAAAAAACACTGTCGAATGGGTCGTATTCGATCTATCTGATTCAAGCCTATCGATGAATCCCGCCCAGTTGGACGAACTCTCGCGGCACATTGAGAAACTCAAGGCCTCCGGAAAGCGGCTAATTGCGTGGCTGGAAAATGCGAGCAGCGAACAGCTTTCGATCAGCGCATTCTGCGATGAAGTTTTGATGGCAGACTTCGGTGGCATTGATTTCCCGTCAGCTTCGATGCAATCCATGTTCTATCGAGAGGCGATGGATCTTTTCGGGATCAAAGCTTCCGTAGTGCGAGCCGGTGACTTCAAAGGTGCTGTCGAGCCCTACATGAACGCTCAGATGAGTGATCATCTACGCCAGCATTACATCGACATGCTTGCTTCGATCAATGACAGTCGTGTGTCCAAGATCGCCAAAGGGCGAGGGCTTACCGTCGCGGCGGTTCGCGAGATCCAGAAGAAGCGATTTCTACTACCCAAAGAAGCTCTTTCGAGCGGGTTAGTCGATCAGCTTGCACCGTATGGTTCGATGAGAGAAACCGTCGATCGGCTCGTAGACAAGCCAACACAGTGGATCGAACCAGCAAAGAAGACCGAGAAAGAGATGTCCTTCTTCGAGGTCATGAGCATGATGATGGCGGAACCTAAAAAGTCTGCCGCGCGAGCCAAAGAAGCTTCGATCGCCGTGTTGCATTTGAGCGGAGCGATCGAGGACGGCAAGGAACCGTCGCCGGGCGCAATTGTCGCCGGCCCGATGGTGAAGAGTATCGAAGCATTGATCGATGACGAAAAAGTGCTCGGTGTCGTCGTCCGGATCAACTCGCCGGGTGGCAGCGCGACTGCCAGTGAATCGATTCGCCAAGCATTGAAAAAATTATCGGAAAAGAAACCTGTTGCCATTTCAATGGGCGAGCTAGCTGCTTCCGGTGGTTATTGGGTTAGCTGTATCGGCGTGCCAATCGTCGCTGAACAGGGAACGATCACTGGTTCGATCGGTGTCTTCTCGCTGAAGCTAAGTTTCGGAACACTATTGCGACGAATCGGCGTGCATTTGGAGACGATTGCGTTGGATAGCGCTGCAGCGGCCTTTTCTCCTGAT
This sequence comes from Pirellulaceae bacterium, assembly GCA_031426475.1. Classification (GTDB taxonomy): domain Bacteria; phylum Planctomycetota; class Planctomycetia; order Pirellulales; family Pirellulaceae; genus JAIYDQ01. Next base: position 11,768 of record JANPLJ010001277.1, read on the forward strand.
CGACCCTGGTC
>JANPLJ010001278.1:0-4141 GCA_031426475.1 Pirellulaceae bacterium
GGCCTCTGGAAACAAAGGAAACGTGCCATCGATTCCGTCCCCACGGGATTCCAATCCGTTTCGACGGCAGTAAGGCGCTCGCACAACAATAAGTTACCGAATAGCAGGTGGCACCTTCATAGCCCATCGAAAGCGCCGAGCTTGCCAGTCGCAATTGATTCAAAGCTTATCCTTAGGCGAATTGGCTCGTAAAAACACATCTAAGGGCTGATCTGGTTTCCAATCATCATCGTAGCGCACATCGTTCACTCCGCTTAGTTTGCCGGCCTCGCTAGGTGGCGACGGATCGTTCGTCCGTCGCATCTCCCACCAGCATTGACCACAGTGATTATGTTCATGATCGACAACAAATCCTGCCTCCTTCATCAATGGCCCGATCCAACCGATACAGTGATCGCAGTAGTCGTGGTATTGCGCGAGTCCATTCCGAATCAAGAATCCTTTGGACGGGCATTCGTGTATATCAATTCGAAAGACTTGATCGTTCGAGGTCGTATGGTAGCCGGCACCTTCTTGCTGAAGCGAGTGTCCCCAATACGTTTCCATCCCTGGAATCCCCTCTTCCATGATTAAATGAGCCGCAAGTCGCTGCGAATCAATGCGAATCGCGTCATCCCAATACGCAAGTACGAGTGATTCCCCACCCAGTTTTCGGAGCCATTCAAACGTCCATTCGTAGTGGCCGCAGAAGTCGTAGCAACCTAGCATGACGCCTCCTGAATGGCATTCAAATCTTGTGGAAGTATCACGTTGCTCAGCTTTTGAAAGCTTTGCCGACAAGTGCCATTGCCGCCTGAGATGCGAACCGTCAAACCTGCCGGAGCCGCCATGGCGTCGCTGATGAAATAGCAGTGTTGGCAGAAGCAGGGAACGATTTCGCGATTGCTATCGCGCAAGTGTTTGATGGCAGGACAGACTTTGACATTCAGTACGACCGAGTCGTCATTGAGCTCGATATCGACATCGGCATCTGGCTCTGCTTGAAAGAAGTCTTTCCAATAGTCCGCTACGGCCTTCGTTCCCCCCAGCTTCCATCGCTCGGAAACCGGCGCGAAATAACTGGTCCCGAGATCCGTCCAGTATCGGCGAAGTCCGTCGATATCCGTTCGATGGAGGATAAAGCGAAACGTCGCATTGATGGCAAAATAAAAATCGGCGGCGCCAATTGGCTTCGTATCGGTATACGGCAATGAATTGTTCGCGTCCGTCATGTTTTTGTTCGACTTTCCATATCAAGTTGGTGGTTTTAAGTCGCAACTCGACGGCATATCCTGGAACGTGGTACCGTTTCAAAATGCCGTCACTTCGCGACTCGCGTCTCGGGTGGACGGTATCCCTGGGGTTCCGCTCGAAGACTCGCTTCACCCCAGGCTTTCGAATGTCGTCGCATTCGCGACTTTTGGTAATCAATGTTCATGAAGGAATTTAACCGCTTGTCGCAATCGTTCACGATACTGTTTAGATACCTGTCGGCTTACCCACGGAAGTTTCGGTTTTTCGCTATATAGCCCAACGTAATCAGTATGACTTATCAACTTGGTTCGGTGTAGCGACCGGTAATCCTGCAACTTCGCCGAGCAGCGAATCAAAATCCTTGGAGCATTCGGTAAACTCCTTAATCAAAGCCACAAATTCGCTACCGAGCACGACGAACTGAGCGCCGATATCGATAATCGTTCGCGCGTCTGCCGCCGTTCCAACGGGACGTCCCCATGCGATCTTGTGCTTCCGAGCGGCAGCGGCGACTTGCTTTTGCGCTTCCATCATCTTCGGATCGGTGACACTCGGTGAACAACCCAGTCGCAATGAAAGGTCACCGGGACCGATAAACAAAACGTCGACTCCGGGTACAGCAGCGATGGCATCGACATTGTCAAGCGCCTCTTGCGTTTCGATCTGTGCGACGAGGAACGTTTCGCGATTGGCTTGCTCGATATAATCGGCTGGCCGACCGAACCAAAAATTCGCATCGCGACCAGCTCCGTCGTAGCCTCGATCTCCCAGGGGCGGGAATTTCATCGCCTGCACCAGCATCTTTGCATGGTCTACCGTCGAGACATGCGGGATCATTAGCCCGGTCGCTCCATCTTCGAGCAAGCGATACAGCCCGTTCTTTTCCTTGGTTGGTGGCCGCCACACGCAATCGATATCCGCTGCATGATGTCGACCAATCAAGGTATCGACTTCGCGAGGATCCCAAACCCGATGCTCGGCGTCGACCCAAATTCCATCATAGTGAAAATGAGCCGCCATGGCGGGCGCCATTCCCAAAGGTGATCCAATACAGCAAACACGAGCAACCTTGCCCGCGCGAATCTTGGCAAGAATCTTTGATTTTCGCATGAAATGTTTTCGGTTCTTGGAGTAATAAGCGAAGACAACCAAGTCTTTTGTAATCGAAAACAGTGACCGAAGCCATGAGGCTATCGTGACATATCTTATGAATTTAAAATTGATTCATCTTTCAATTTCAAAAAATCGCGTGTATTCGCATTGGCGATTCGATTCACAACGTTCTGGCCATTGATAGTAAGAGCTCGGATCTCTCGTTCATAGGTGCTGATCAGCTTAACGACCTTGCCATCGATTTCGGCGGCGTAGCTGTAGAAGGGAGAATCGCTACCCCAGAGCAGTTTGTTGGGATACGCGGCATTCAAGTCGGCGAGAACTCGAGCAGGGTTGGAATAGTCGGTCTCGAAGCGGCGCGATTGTGGAGCGATAATCGGCGAATCGTCCCTCGCGCATTCGCAATGAATACAATGCGCAGAGCAATCGAACCAAGCGTTCGATAACGCCTTGATCCGGTCGAGACATTCTCGGTCGTAGCGACACGAATGCGCTGCGCAGAATCGGATGTCGGGGTTGGCTTCGGCGATGTCGATAATGTCATGGGCTTGCGCCCAGCGATCGCTTTCAGCGACGCTGCTGTGAATAATGAATGGGATGTCCCACTGGCGCGCGAGATCCAGAAAAACGCGTCCTTGCTGCATCAAGGAATTGATATCCGATTGGATGACGGTGCTTTGAATCTTGATTCCATAGAATCGGTATTCTGTCCGTAATTTTACGAGTTCGTTCGCTTGGGCATCGGTTTCTCGCATCGGGTCTACGATGACAAAGGGGAGCGTCGTTCGGCCTTCGTTCGGAAACAGGCGATAGCATTCTTCCATCAAACGACGGTTCTCAAACGCGTACGGGATTTTTTCTAGGCCATGTCCAAAGCCGATCCCACCGCTACGAAATTTTGAGATATCCATTGCGGCGTACGATACAAAAGGAAAGACGATCCAGTGGGTTATCCCGAGGGGAGCGCTTCCCTGTTGCATCTGAATGAGCTGCTGAGCGTACGGGAAATCTCCATGTAAATAAAACAGCAGATCTGCTCCGACATGGTTGTGGCAATCGATAAGCATGGTGTTTGCGAGTTTCATTGTAGAACAACGGTCCTCCATTGTTCCGTGTCGCGAATAATTCTTGAACAATTGAGGACAATTGTTCTACAGCTATGTTCTACAAGATTTTCGTCGAACTACTTTCGTAATGGCAACAGCACGCGCGACGCATGCTCTGGACCGTGCAGGATGGTATGCGTCGCTGTCTTGGATGTCTTTAGCCATTCAACATTCTGCTCGTCGCCGGTTTGATTGTTGGGCTCGTAGAGCGGAGCTCCGGTATTCGAAATAGTGACTCGCAGCCGATGTCCTTTGTTTAGGATAATACTGGTCCAACCGATATGCCATGCAAGCTCAGCGGGTTCGCCGGGAGTGAGCCGTACTTGATGATCAAAACCATCGCGATATCTTGCTCGCATTGGATAGTCCATCAACAAGAGACTGCGACCGTCAGGATAGACATCCGAAATTCGCAGGATGAAGTCACTGTCGGTGACGCTGGATGTGACCCAAACTTCGGCGTTGATCTCACCTGTGATTTCCATCCGTTCCATTAGCGGTTCTGTCGTCCAAGTGCGAACGTCGCGTTGTCGTTCGAATTCGCGAGCATCCTTGGCTCCCGGAAACGCACGACCGGGAATCGGCATTGGATCGAGCGGGTCACAGTCGAGCTTCGTACCGGCTGAAGGGAAAGTAGGCCGTTGCGGACTCAGTAGACCGTTGTCACACAGGTAGAAACTTTCAGATTT
>JANPLJ010001279.1:0-10536 GCA_031426475.1 Pirellulaceae bacterium
GTTCGCCAGAACGTGGCTGTAACTCAAAGCGATTCACCACGTTCTGGCGAACGTGGCTACGGGCCATGAATAATCCGGGATTAAGCGCGCGTCCAAAGGCGAATCATGACATCGGCAATCCTTACGCCACCCAATATTGACCGTGCGCCATCACGCACATTATTGCCGGGCGTATATGCCGAGTCAGCGGACATCGCGACGACAGCTTGCGAAAACGCTGAGGTTCAAGAATCGAATTCGGATCTGAACAGCATTCGACGTATCTGCAGGCAGCTCTCGTCGACGATCCACCTTCAAGCGGTCTACTTTCGTAGTGCCCCGTGGGAGTCCATCGCCGAGCACGCATGTCGATTGGTTCCAGAGGACGATTCCCCGAATCTCGTTTCAGTGGCCCGTGTCCTCGATGCGGCGTGTCGCGCCGCACAGCGTACGGGGAAACTTGAAGTGCAGAGGCAGATGACGCCCGCCCGCACGTTGATCGCCATTCCGCTCGACGTTCAAAATGATCGCCGCACTGCAGTCGGACTCTGCATTGGGGCTGAACTTTCGAAAACGTCCCTTGAATGGCTCGGTGCTGCGATTGTTTCAGAGTATTCATTCCAGGCGAGTCAATTGCTGCAAAAGGACCTGGAACGAGAGATCTTGGAGACGACTTCGGTAATCGATTTGATCGAGGACGCACTCGAAGCGAACGATATACGATGCGTCTGTCAGCGTTTGATTGTCAAACTGCAGCCGATATTTCCGAATAGTCGAATCGCGATCGGCTTTCGAAATCGCTCTCAAAAGAACTGTCGGCTGATCGCTATCGAGGGCATTGCGGGCTTCGACCGTCACTCGCCGTTGTCAACTGCGTTGGAAACGCTGATGAACGATTTGATTCAAGGCGATAGCGAGATCATCTGGACTCCGTCTCATGACCAGACGGCGAACTTGAATGCGGCCAGTGTCGCTTCGCGTTTAGGCTCCGAATGTCAATCTATATTCGGTATTCCAATGCGAAATCGCGATGCAACAGTCGTCGGCGCTATAGTTCTCCTTGACAGTGCGATCGATGGTCTAAATCCTGAACGAATGGCGTTCCTTCAAGCCGCCGCCCCCTCCATCGCCTGTGCATTGAGTGTGGCGGAAAGGAATGAAAAGAGTCATTTTATGAGAGCCTTGAGCCGGCTTCAGCATTCATGGCTAGGTCGTTGGAAGCTTGCAATCGCTGTTTCGTTGGTTGCGGTCGGAATCGGACTCTGCTTGCCATTGACTTACAAAATTTCGTGTCCGATTATGATCGAACCGATTCACCGAAGATACGTAGCCGCGCCTTTCGAAGGAACCTTAGAGCGGGCGTTGGTCAAACCCGGTGAAATTGTACGGAAAGGTGATCTGATAGCCAGGATGGACGATCGTGAAATTCGCTGGAAACGGGCCAGCATGTTGGCTGATCAGAATCAAGCTCAAAAGAAACGTGATGCGGCTCAAGCCGGGCACAGTTACGCGGACCAGCAGATCGCTCAGCTCGAAATTGATCGACTGAATATTGAGTTGCAATTGCTCGACGATCGTGTAGCGAATCTTGAGATCACGAGTCCTATCGATGGAATGGTGACCAGCGGCGATCTAGCTCGTGTCGAAGGTGCACCGCTTGCCATCGGACAAACGATGTTTGAAATCGCTCCCATGGATCGAATGATCGCCGAAGTTTCGATTGCCGACCACGAGATCGCTTACGCAAAAGCCGGGCAGGCGGTCGAAATCCAACTCGATTCCTATCCGGGGAAATCTTGGAACGCCAATATCATTAAAGTTCGACCACGCGCTGAGATTCGCGACAGCTTGAATGTGTTTGTTGCGGAAGTAGAACTCGAAAACCAGGGTGAACTTCTTCGACCAGGGATGAAAGGGCATGCAAAAATCCATAGTGATGCGCGACCATATGGGTGGATACTTTTCCATCAGCCGATCGAATATGTCGTCAAGAAGCTGGCCTGGTAAACAAGGAGGTTCGTGTTTTGTTCCTTTTAAGTACAAGTACTCGATTCATCATTCGTAGCCGAAGTCGTCAGACTTCGGATGCATCGCTATGGACGTTGTGTGTCGAGCTTCATCCGAATTCTGACGAATTCGGCTACCATCAAGTTTAAGATAGATGAAGCTGGCGCTATGACAATCGATTTACCGAATAGTGTTCGGCCGCTTGCGAATATCTGTCTTCAGATTCGCGAGGATTTAGTCTTTACACCACAGTATTCGCAAGGTCGAATCGCCTATTACATCGTTGAAGACACGCTCACGTCGCGGTTCTTTCGTTTGGGCATCGCTGAACATTGTCTAGCTCGACAAATGAATGGTCGCACGACGATTTCCGCAGCCCTGAAAAAACTCTCTGTCGAGACAAGCAAGCATCAGTTGACTGAAGATGATGCGATTGGGTTTTGTCACTGGCTGGTCGAAATGGATCTTGCTCAAAGCCAAAGTTCTTCAACAGTTGAACATTTGGTGCGACGCGCCGAGTCCATCGACAAGGCTCATCGACAATCGCGTTTAAATCCACTCGGACTGCGTTTCCAGCTCTTGCGGCCAAACCGACTCCTAGATCGCATGCTTGTTTATTGCGGCTGGATGTTTTCGAAATGGTGTTTTGGGATTTGGGCTCTCGTTGTCTACTGTGGAATGTTGTGTATCGCCGCCGATTGGCACCGATTTAAGGATGCTTCTGCGGTACTCCTTTCGATGGAAAATAGCGGTTGGCTGTTCGGTTGCTGGATTTGCCTGAAACTGATTCACGAAACAGCGCATGGATTGGTTTGTAAACGATTCGGCGGAAGCGTTCGCGAGGCGGGATTGCAGTGTGTTTGGTTCGTTCCAATGCCATACGTTGACGTGACTTCGTGCTGGAAATTCGCTTCGCGATGGCCCCGAATCTTGGTTGCGATCGCCGGCATTTATGCTGAATTTGGGATCGCGGCGATCGCGGCGATCATTTGGGCCAAAACCGAGTCGGGAATTCTGAATCACCTTGCCTACAATGTGGTCGTCATGGCTAGTTTGGCAACGTTCCTGTTCAATGCCAATCCTCTCATGAAACTCGATGGTTACTATGTCCTATCCGACATTTTCGCGATCCCGAACCTTTACCAGCATGGTCAGCGTCGCGTCCAAGGGTGGTTCGATCGCACGGTATTGGGATTGCCGACAACGGAACCTCGAATGGAGGTTGCGAAATCGTGTTTCGTATTGGCTTATGGTTGGCTGTCATTTCTTTGGCGTGTCGGGCTTTCGATTGGGTTGACGGTCGCGATGGCTCGATGTGCTGGCCAAGCCGGACCATGGGTGGCATTGATAGTCGCATTTCTCTGGATGGGCCCCGGCTTCAGGCAATTTGCGAAGTCATTCATCTGGGGACGCCCTGGTATTCCGCCACGTCGATTTCGTGTTGTTGCGATAGCTAGTTTTGCAATGTTGACGACAGGCTGTATGCTGGCCTGGCTTCCTTGGCCGGGACGGATTGAAGCTCCTGCGATCGTCGAGTACTCGCGTCCGGTCAAGCTTCGAGCCGCAGGAAGCGGCCAAGTTGTTGCGGTACATGTGGCAAGCGGCCAATTCGTTGAGCAAGACGAATTGTTGCTCTCCCTTGAAAATCATGAACTGCTGGCAAAAGTCGCAAGCTTGCGGTTGCAGATTCAACAAATTGAAATTCGCGAGCGTCGCTTTCAACAAAAATCGCAACTGGCTTTGAAGCAAGCGGAAGAAGAACAGCGCCAGGCGTTAAAGATTGAATTGGATGCCAAAGAAGCAGAGCTCGCCGAACTCCAAGTTCGTGCGCCGCACCCTGGGATCGTCGATCATCCAGATCTTCATAGTTTACAAGGTCGCTTTCTAAAAGCAGGCGATGAAATCATGCGCATTGCTGCAGAATCAGACAAAGAGCTTCGCGTTGCGATTGAACAACAAGACTTTGATCATTACGCTCATCAAGTCGGTGTCACGATACGCATTAACATCCCCGGTTTACCGATCATGAAAGGGCACTTGAAAGAGATCGTGCCACGAGCGAGCCTCACCCCTCTCGATCCGGCACTGGCTTCCGTTTACGGTGGCAGCCTCTTGGTTAGGTCCAAACGCGATCGAAAAGAAGATTCGTCGCATGAACGCCAAGATGAATCCTATGAATTGCTTTCACCGTGCCTGGAAGGCATCGTCAGCATTGGTTCCGAAGTAAGCAGTCAATTGCGATCCGGACAACGAGCTACCGTTTCTTTATGTGGCCGCTCCGAATCGATCGGCGAGCATCTCTATCGATTGATCGATGGGGAAATTCGCGACATCTCGCTGATCGCCGGTATCAGAATGAGCTTCAGCGAGCAAATTACCAAGTAAACTTGGACCGTGAACGTTGAATATGGCTACGAGAGCTGGCGATCCGCTGGGGTTCGCAACCAGAATCTCGAATCAATTTGACAATCTCTAAAAGGGGACGTTACCATGGTTAGCACCGGTTCACAGTTCTGAGTCTGAGTATGCGATCATCGGTCAGCATGAACTGTGGATACTATCGAAAGCGATTGGATTGGCATGGATTGGGTTCTTCATTTTGTGACTTCAACGCGTGCCAAGTTGGTGCTCGATTGTGTCGTTCTTTCGATGATGATTGCCGAGGTATCCGCGGATACGATTGTTCTCAAGAATGGTTCAATCGTCGAGGGGCGATGTCTCAACGCTTCCGATAAGAATGCAACGGAATGGCAGGTGGAGACCGATACCGGGGTATTGCTTCGCTTCAATCGTGCAGACGTAAAGGATTCTCCTCGACCGCTTACATCTGAACAAAAAGATTATGCGGAGCGAATGGCGAAACTGAATTCCGACGACTCTGTCGAAATCCATCGCAAGATTGTGGAGTGGTGCTCCGCTCCAGAAAATGGCCTTCATTCGTTGGCGGATGCGCATCGTGAACGGATTGTCGAATTGGATCCATCGGATAGGACAGCTTGGGCAGCTTTGGGGTATGCGAGTACCGACCAAGGCTGGGTGCGACGCGATCTTTATCAGAAGCGACGTGGACTTCAGCAAAAAGGGACGCGTTGGTACGTGCCGCAAGATCTTGCGATCCAAAGTGCCAACGATCAAGCCGACAAATCAATTGCTCAGGTTTCCCAAGCGATAGTAAAGGCTGTTGCGAACGCGAAAACGAATACCGCGAAATCTGCAGAGGCTCGACAATATCTCGCACAATTGAAAGATCCGCTTGCCGTTCCGAAGGTTACCGAGTTGCTTGAGAAAGATCGAAGCAACAAGAATCCTCAGTTCCGAATGCAAATGGTCGAGATTCTTGGACGAATTCGATCGTCGGGATCTATAAAGTCGCTAGTCGCTTCTGCGATCTCAGATCCTGACCAGAGCGTGCGAGCCGCGTGTGTTGAGAGACTTTCTGAATTCGGTCAAGACGCTGCGGTTGAATCGTTCTTGCTTTTGCTGACGAATCGACAACCTGAGAAAGACAATCCCGAGGTTTATGATCGCGTTGGTGAAGCTCTGGCAGTTCTTGGAGATGAACGTTGTATCGAAAGGTTGTTGGATTGCTTGGTGACTGATCATCTTCGAGTTCCACCGCCACAACCCGGAAACCAAGCGGTTCAGCAAAAGAACGGAAATATGAATTTTGCTCAAGGCCAGCCGAAGCCAGAAAAAGCTCGAATCAAGAACGATGGAATTTTGGTTGCTTTGCAAGCGATCAGCAATGGAGAAAACTTTGGCTTCGACGTCCCGGCGTGGCGAAACTGGTATGCCAAGAAATACGCTGCCCCGAACCCATATGTTTCGCGAGATCCATAGAAACTTACGTGTCCTGCTACCCCAAAAACACATCCTAGATAATGTTCAACACGAATATTTTGTAGTTTCTTCGAATCGGTGGCCGATCATAAGTAATGTATCGTTTGCCCTACTTTTGCGAAAAAACCGCCCGAAAAGTGTATCTAAAAAGCGACACACTGACATCAAAAAGACATCGATCACATGTGCTCCTAGGCCGTTTGCTACAGGGGGCGAGTCGGGTGGGAAAAAATCTGGAGCAAGGATTGCGATGCAAATTCTACCTTTACAGGCCGCTTTGGAGTACCATGTTGACTGAGCGGCCCGGGAAATGCTTACATGACATATCCGATACGGGGTCAGCTACCCCCTTTTAGTGCTTGAGCAACGGACTTTCTTGCTAGCCGAATGAATCGAAGGATCGCACGGAAAAACGTACAGCGAACTAGAAAATTCCCCAAGCACTTAACTATCCATCCTTTCCCACCGAGCTACCGAACTAGCTCTATTTCACTGAGGCACCAATGCGGATTCTGAAGGTTAACAAACTTCGTGGACCTAATGTATGGGCGAACTTTCCTGTGCTGGAGGCATGGGTTGACCTAGAAGAGATGCACGAACTCTCGTCGGAAATGATTCCGGGTTTTAACGATCGATTGATGCTCTGGTTGCCATCGATGATCGAACATCGTTGCAGTGTCGGCGAGCGAGGCGGATTTTTTCAACGCCTTGAACGCGGCACCTACATGGCTCACATTCTTGAGCATGTTTCGATCGAGCTTCAAGTTCTTGCTGGAGTTGATGTAGGTTACGGCAAGGCGCGAGCCTCGAACGTCGAAGGGATCTACAAGGTTGCCGTTGAGTACGTCAACGAACAACTTGGTCTAGCTGCCATCGACGTCGCCTTCGAATTGATCCAAGCCGCGATTCAAGATCGACCATACGATGTGAACGCCGAAGTTACTAAGCTTCGTGATTTAGCTCACGACGTTTGCCTTGGACCGAGCACTCAAGCGATTGTGGATGCGGCTCGCGCTCAGAACATTCCATGGCAACGCCTAAACGAAGGCAGCCTTGTTCAGTTGGGTCAGGGTTGCAAGCAACGTCGCATCTGTACTGCCGAATCGGATACCACGAGCGCGATTGCTGAAGCGATTGCACAGGACAAAGATCTTACCCGAAAGCTGCTTCGAGCCATTGGAGTGCCAACTCCCGAAGGACGGCCTGTTGAATCAGCAGAAGACGCATGGGAAGCCGCCGAAGATATAGGGCTACCTGTCGTTGTTAAGCCTCAGTATGGAAATCATGGTCGTGGCGTTGCGACCAATTTGCAATCGAAGGAGCAAGTTTTAGCTGCCTATAACGCCGCTCGCGAAGAAAGTAGCTCGATTATTGTTGAGTCCCATGCCCCGGGCGACGACTATCGATTGTTGGTCATTGGTGGAAAATTGGTTGCGGCGGCGCGTCGCGAACCAGCCCACGTGATCGGCGATGGAATTTCTACCGTTCAACAGTTGATCGATATTGTCAATTCTGATCCGCGACGCAGCGAAGGTCACAGTACCGTTCTTAGCAAGATCAAAATCGATGCCGTCGCACTGGGGGTTTTGGCTGAGCAGGGGGTAACTCCCGATTGTGTTCCCGCTTTAGAACGGCGAATCCTGATTCGACGCAATGCGAATCTCAGTACAGGCGGTACCGCAGCCGACGTTACAGATTTGGTGCACCCTGACGTTGCGAGGCAAGCAATCGAGGCAGCTAAAGTCGTCGGTTTGGACATCGCAGGAGTCGATATAGTCGCTCAAGATATCATGCAACCGCTTCAAGGACAGCGAGCCGTTGTTGTCGAAATCAACGCGGGCCCTGGACTGCGGATGCATTTGGAGCCCTCGAGTGGCCAAGGTCGTCCGGTCGGCGAAGCGATTATCGAGATGATGTTTCCTGAGAAATCGAATGGTCGTATCCCCGTCGTCGGTGTTACTGGCGTGAACGGCAAGACAACGACCACTCGATTGATCGCACATATTATCGCCAGCAGCAATAAGAAAGTTGGCATGACATGCACGGATGGCATCTACGTTGGTGGTCGAAGGATAGACTCCGGTGACTGCAGCGGGCCTCAGTCAGCGCGAGCGGTGTTGATGAATCCGTTGGTCGAAGCAGCCGTCTTCGAAACAGCTCGTGGCGGAATTCTTCGAGAGGGTTTGGGATACGACAGTTGTGATGTTGGGGTCGTAACCAATATTGGCGAAGGCGATCATTTAGGGATCGGCGACATCGAAACGATCGAGCAACTTACGAAAGTAAAACGTTGTGTGGTCGAAGCGGTATCGAAAACCGGTCATGCTGTTCTCAAGGCCGATGATCCATGGGTCGCAGAGATGGCCGAAAAATGCCGCGGCGGAGTCGCTTTCTTCTCGCTCAACGGCGAACATGAACTGCTCGTCAAGAAGCGTGCGGAAGGCGGTCGTGTAGCCTTTGTCCGTGACAACTCGGTGATGCTTGCAGAAGGACAAAGCGAGTTTCCGCTGTTAAGCCTGGATCGAATTCCCCTTACCCACGGTGGGCGGATCGGATTTCAAGTTGAGAACGTGCTCGCGGCCACGGCCGCATGCTGGACGCTCGGTATGCCATGCGAGCAAATTCGTATCGGCTTGGAGAGCTTTTCAGCGCACATGGACAAAGTGCCGGGACGATTCAACTTGGTCGAGATGAACGGCGCAACGATCATTGTCGACTATGGTCACAATCCATCTAGCCTCCAAGCAATAGTGCAGGCCATCTCGCAGTTTCCACATGCGCGTCGAACGGTTATCTACTCGGCGGCGGGTGACCGCCGCGATATCGACATGATTCGTCAAGGCGAAATCTTGGCTGGGCATTTCGATCGAGTCGTTTTGTACGAAGACGCTTATCTTCGAGGACGCGAGCCCGGCGATATTACGCGGCTTTTTAAACAAGGACTCGATGTTGGTGGACGCGTTGCTGAAGTCTACTCGGTTCCCGGTTGGCAGAAAGCCGTCGACCAGGCGCTTTCGATGATTCAGCCTGGCGAATTAGTGGTAATGCAGGCGGATGTGATCGATGAGACGATGCAATACTTACAACAGAAACTCGAGCATCAATCACTTGGCCGTGAGATCGACCTTGATGCGGCGATCGGCAAGGTTCCGCAACCGCCATCGTCGACAAAGCCTGCTGAGCCAACGAGTGTCCCAAGCAAGACAGTGCAAGACTAGCGTTGATCTACCTCGATAACCACGCGACGACTCGAATCGATTCCGCTGCGATGGACGCTGTTCGTCGCTTTTCGGAAGAAAGCTATGCGAATTCAGGAAGCACGTCGCATGAGGCGGGTCGCGAGGTGGCGACCGCGGTTGCTGTGGCAATCGCGACCATCGCAGAAGTCTTGCATGCTTCGCCCGAAGAGTTAGTAGTGACCAGCGGAGCGACCGAGTCGAATAACTTGGCGATCTTAGGTGTCTGTCTTCATCCGAGACAAAAACGACGCTCTATCGTCAGCGTTCCAACCGAACATCAAGCGGTACTCGATCCGTTGGACCGCTTGAAGGCCGAGGGTTTCGAAGTACGGTGGCTTCGTGTCTATCCACAGGGCCATCCCGAATGCGGACGTATCGATCTTCAGCACGCTCGCGAGTTGATCGACGAATCAGTTGCGATCGTCAGCGTGATGTTGGCTAACAACGAGATCGGTGTCCTGCAACCGTTGAGCGAAATCGCTGCGATGTGCCGCCGCTGGGATGTTCTGTTTCACACCGATGCAAGCCAAGCTGTTGGACACATCGATATCGACGTCGACGCACTTGGCGTCGACTTGTTGAGTTTTTCGGCTCATAAGTTCTATGGGCCAAAAGGGATTGGGGGGCTGTTCGTACGCGATCGCCAGCGGCGCGTAAAACTCTACCCACAAATCGTCGGCGGTGGACAGCAAGACAATCGCCGTTCCGGAACGCTGAACAGTCCTGGTATTGCTGGGATGGCCGTGGCTCTAGAAGAGTGTCAGACGCAAGCCACCATGGAACGCCCTCGCATTGCGATCCTGCGAAACCGTCTCTGGTCGAGGCTCGAAGCGAAATTAGAAAGCCAAGTCTCGATCAATGGTCCGGCTCTGGAACCACATCTTCGGTTGACTCGCAATCTCAACTGCCTTTGGGAAAACGTAGAAGGTCAATCGCTCATGATGGCTTGTCCGGATTTATGTTTTAGCAGTGGTAGCGCCTGTACCTCTGCGAATCCCTCCCCCAGCCATGTACTTCAATCGATTGGATTGAGCGTCGATCAGGCTAGATGTTCAACGCGATTTGGCCTCGGTCGATTCACCACCGAACAGGAAATCGACGACGCAGTCGATATGCTCACCGAAGCCTATCGCAAGTTACGAAGCCTGCATTGACAGGTTTTGATTGGAACCGTTTCCGCGTAGGCCGGAACAAGGCGTCAATGAACATGTTTTGATTGAAACCGTTCCCGCCGCCGTTCCGGCGATTGGGTGCGCAACCATGCCGGAACAGCGTCGACGAACGTTTCGATCAAAAACGGGGTTCCTCGCGACTTGTTCCGGCCTACGGCCTACGCCCTGCGACGATCCATACCTTGGCAACCCAAAGGATTACGATTTACGGATCGATCTTGAAACCTGCGAGGGGCTGGTTGTGAGTGAAATCATAGACCAACCAACGATCACCAACTCGATACAGAGTGACTTCGACG
>JANPLJ010001280.1:0-2128 GCA_031426475.1 Pirellulaceae bacterium
CGAGAAGACCGACCTTGCCAAAGAGCACCCCGAACTCGTTTCGAAGCTTCGCGAGGAACTGCATGCGATGCAAAAAAGCGTCGGTGCCAAGTTCCCGATTCCGAATCCGAGCTATGATCCAAGCAAGCCAAGCGGACGGGCTGCCGAGCGACCGAAAGGGAAAGACGTTAGAAATGCAAAGACGTAAGTAGGTAGCAACGGGAGACCGAGGCTCCTGCCGAGAGGCACGTTTGATCACGCTGCCATCGTCGGGAAAAAAGAATCAGGTTGGATATGCGGTTCAGGCGTTGCTCCGCAGGAGCGTGGCACTCCCCTATGATTTATCGGTTCTTGTTGGCGATCCGCGAAACGTGTTCGAATCCTTTGACTTGGAAACCCAATTCTATGAAAAATCTAACTGTCGCCATCGTGTTCTTCGTTTCCTTTGCGATTCAAGCTTCGCAAGCCGACTGCGCTTCGCCGAATATTTTGTGGTTTGTCGTCGACGACATGTCGGCTAGTTTTTCATGTTACGGCGAGTCAACGATTCAAACGCCGAACGTCGACAAGCTGGCGGCCGAAGGGACTCGATTCAGTCACGCGTATGTCACCGCGCCCGTTTGTTCGCCATGCCGATCGGCTTTGATCACCGGGATGTATCAAACCAGTATCGGTGCGCACCAGCATCGAAGTGGGCGAGGTGAAATCAAGATCCACTTGCCGGAAGATGTTCAGCCCGTACCGGTTCTCTTTCAACAAGCTGGCTATTACAGCTGTATCGGGAGCGGTTTGATTGACAAAGATTTCCGTGGTAACCCGTACGGCGATAGCAATGCAAGGGGAAAAGCAAAAGGCAAGAAGGCCGCAGCATCTTCCTCGACGGGGAGCCTTGGTAAGACCGATTACAACTTTGAATGGAACGCCTCGATGTACAACGGCCACGATTGGTCGGGGCGAGCGGCCGATCAGCCATTCTTCATGCAAGTGCAGCTTCCCGGTGGCAAACTACGCGAAGGCGAGCCTGAATCCAGGGCAAGGTTTCACAAACGTGTGATGGAAGAGCTGGGCAGTGCTGTCGAGTCATCCACGGTCACGCTCCCACCCTACTATCCTCGCGATCGTGTTCTGTTGGAAGATTGGGCGGCGTACCTGGATGCCGTGCGCATGACCGACAAGCATGTTGGCGAGGTGATTGCACGACTTGAACGCGAAGGGATTCTCGAGAAAACCTTGGTTGTCTTCATGACGGATCATGGCATAAGCCATGCACGTGGAAAGCAGTTCCTATATGACGAAGGGACTCATGTTCCTTTCGTTGTGCGTGGTCCAGGCATTTCCAAAGGAGTTGTGCGAACAGATTTGATTGAGCATATCGATCTGACCTCGCTTTCGCTCGCGGCTGCAGGTATTTCAATCCCGCTTTCGATGCAGGGACGCGACATCCTTGCAAAGGAATATGCTCCGCGTGAAGCCGTTTTCGCTGCGCGCGATCGCTGCGATGAAACCGTTGAAAGATTGAGGAGCGTTCGAACCGACGACTTTTTGTATATTCGAAATTTCTATCCGCAGCGACCGCATCTGCAACCGAATGCGTATAAAGACGGTAAAGCGATCCTCCAAGCGCTGCGTGCTTCGCATGCCGCGGGAATGCTTCCAGCACTGTCTGAAAAGCTGCTTTTCAGCGCCACTCGTCCTTCGGAAGAGCTATACGAATATCGTCGAGATCGATGGCAAATTAACAATCTTGCCGAAAACCCTGCTTTCCAAAGTCAACTTGTGTCGCTTCGAGCACGTTTAGATCGATGGATGCAAGAAACACAAGATCGAGGCCCCGAGTCGGAAGCCATGTACGATAGCGATATGGCCGACTACGTTAAAAAGGGAAATCCCGAAATCGAACGGAACATTGCTCAGATGAAGCAGTGGGCTCGGGAGGGAAAGTGAACTGCAGTAATGGCAAATTCAATGGAGACTTATCGCCAATCGCCACCTTGAAACTGTTCTCATCGAACGTATTAAGTTGCGTTTTCTATTCGCTGTCTATTTTCATTCGCTGTTGAAAACGAGTAAAGTTTGATTTGCACGGTGTCGTCGCGGGCTTTGCGGATGAAACAATCGACAGCGAATTTAAGGAGACAGCGAATTTAAG
>JANPLJ010001281.1:0-2189 GCA_031426475.1 Pirellulaceae bacterium
ATTTCGTACTGAATCATGAAAAAGATAAAGAACAGAACGACCAATGCACTTTGCAGCAATGCCCACCAGCGAATCGTTGTCGAATAATTCTCCCCGGCGACGCCAATCGACGCCGACGCGGCTAATACCATTAGCCAGCCATAAGAGGCAATGATGACTAATGTAAACGTCATCGACATTAGAGTTGCGGAATCCATCGACGGGGGAAAACCTATCAAATTCGCGAAGGTTGTGAATAAGGAAAACGCACAAACAAGCGTGATCAGGATCATAAATACCGAAAGGACCGTCGAATAGGCACCGACTCTATTGACCGATGCTAGCAAGAGCCCCGCCGAGGCGCAGACCAAAGACACTACCGCGATCCACGCGAGGACAACGCCGATTGTCGAAATGGGAACGCCGCGTAAAAGATAGGTCAACGCGATACACGGAGCGAGCGCTGAAAAGTAGATGAGGCTTTGAACCATCGCGACCGCAAGCTTACCCGCGACGACTTTCATCGGAGTCAACGGCGAGATACTCAAGACGTCAAACGTTCCCTGATCCAACTCCGAAGCCATCGAATGAAAAGCGGCATTCGGCACGATAATGATCGTCGGAACCAAAAGTAAAACCAAATAGCCGACCAAGAGCGTCTTGCCGGCGGGAAAGAAATAGACGCCAGGGAGCATCGAAACAATTGCGAAAAACGTCCAACCAACGATTGCGACCATCAGCAAAATAAACGTCCACGTGAATTGTCGGCTCTTGAGTGCCTGTCGCGTCTCTTTCACCAAGATTGGACTACATCGATCGCTCCATCGGATCAATAATCGATCTGCCGCATTTCCGCCGTCAAGCAACCGTTGGACAGTTTGCGAATGCACCGCGTCGATCGGCCGCGATGACGCTCGTTCAACATCCTCAACAGGTATTGCCTCGATTGAACTTTCCATTATTGGACGGCCCCAGTCGTGATTTGCATAAAGACATCTTCCAGCGATCGTTCTGTTGCGCCGAAAGCCGTGACATCAAAGTTGGCTTGGACAATGTCGCGTAACAACGCCGCTTGTTCCTGATGACCACCGGCGAGCTGACATGATACGCTGTCGGATCGTCGCACAATCTCGGAAATGGAGGGTCGATTCATTAGAAAACTTACCAAGTCTTCATTCTGAGCGATCGTCTGGATCGTTACCGATAAACAGCTACGCGAGCCGCGTTGAATATCAGCAACACTGCCCACCGCAAGTAACTGGCCACGTTCGATAATTCCGACTTGATTGCACATCTCCGCCAACTCAGTCAAGATATGCGACGACACAAGGATCGCTTTTCCTTCCGCAGCGAGTTGGCTGATCAAGACGCGAAGTTCGATTCGTGCTCGTGGATCGAGTCCATTGGCGGGTTCATCCAGGATCAATACCTTAGGATCATGGACCATCGCGCGGCCAAGACAAAGCCGTTGCCGCATTCCCTTGGAAAGCCCGCGAATATTCTTCGACGCAATCTTGTCCAATCCGGTAAATGACAGGGTTCGACGGATCGCCGCAACTCGATCTTTCCCGACCAAGCCGTACGCCCTCGCAAAAAAATCTAGATACTCCACGCAGTTCATGTTCTTATAGGTTCCGAAACCGTCCGGCATGAACCCCATCCGCGGCCGAACAAGCTCGGGATCATTGATACACGAAAAACCATCGACCAGCGCGTCTCCGTACGTTGGCAATTCGAGCGTCGCAAGAATACGCATCGATGTCGTCTTCCCCGCGCCGTTTGGCCCAATGAAGCCAAACACCTGGCCCGCGGTTACTTCGAACGAAACATCGTGAACGGCCTTCGTACGACCGAAAAACCGATGCAACCGACGAAGCTCGATGGCTGGGCTCGTCTCTGAATGCACGCTAGATATATCTGTTGCTACCATGTACCCATCAAGATGTGTGAGGAGTCGGTTTCGATGACATTCGCCTTGAACGGGCGATCCAAGTGATCCGCGCGTTCGAGCACAATCAAAAATCGATTTGGTTTGGTAAGCTCGTCCTTGGGCCATGCATCGATCACGCCTTCGATGCTTTGAGCCAGTCCAGCCCCATTTCCAATGGATGCATTGCGGTAACTCGATCGGATTGAAAACGAGTCGAACAGACTCTGGGAACCGGTTGCGGAATAACCGACGGGATAAGCAGGCTTGGCGATACCATCGT
>JANPLJ010001282.1:0-2093 GCA_031426475.1 Pirellulaceae bacterium
CATAGAAAGCGCCCGTCAATCGATTCAAGGCGATGAACAACAAGAGGGAACCAGCAATATGGATCAGCATGTTCGTCACATGATGTCCGCCCGCTTGCACTCCATACAACTCTACGTCGACCAGATGCGTTAGGGTTGCAACCGGATGCCAAAGATAGTTTTGCGTAGAAGCGAAAGCTCGATAGACGTTTTCGAGCGTAAGGCCCTGCAAAATCTCCGGGTTACTGTAGATATACGCATCATCGTCCCAGTTGACAAAATCAAAGCTCGACGTCTGCCAATAAATCGCCAACAGCGCGACGGTCAACCCTAGGCAGACAACGGTCGATGCCAATTTTGTAGACGAGTGCGAATTCAACGACATCCAACCAACTTTCAGCTTGCGAGTAACCGGTATTGCTGCTCGCAATTGTAGCTTACTTGTACTCGCGAGGGACGGTGTATGAACGTTCCTCGCTGTTGAGCGTGTCGTTGGCAGCGAAAGATTGATTCTCCGTTAGTAATTGAATTGAAACTGCGTTCGCCACAGATCACCATCAAACTGCCGATACGAAGTCACTCCAGCCTGATTGAATGCGGTCGTATTCGTACGGTCAGTAAGGGTGTACATGGTGACCAGCTCCATTTGTTTGTTCAACTGCCACTCGACGCCGGTTTCCCATTCGTCGATCATACTGAATGGAGCATTCCTTTCCGATTTGTAACCACCCTTGAAGTAGTTCCATCGGAGAAACGGAATCAACGTCCCATGGCATTGCGTCTTGTGTTGGTACATGGTCATCGCGTATCCGCCATATAACGCTCGTTCTTCGATCGCCGTTTGTGCAGCGTTGAGTGCTGGCCCACGACCAACCGTCCACTCTGACTGGAAACCGAGTGGCTGTGGATACCAAACACCTGTCCAAGCCAGTCGGTCGTCTTGAATACCGCGACGATTTCCTTGGTCGATTGTTCCCAGTGGAATGGCGGCCGCGCCTACTCCGAGCGGACGAATGCTGGAGCCTGGAACCGAGTAGCGCCCCGTGTATCCCTGAATTCCAAGCTCGGCGAATTGGCCATCGCAGAATTCTATCGGCAGCGTAAATCGTGAGACGATATGGAGGTTGTCGTTCTGCTCCGACAGCGAACCGCCTTGCCCGGCATACGTACCAAGAGCAAAGACGCCATAGTTCCCCGAACCCTTCAACCCCTTGTCCATGACTTCGGTGAAGAACTCTTGGGCGGGTTCAGGCGTCCAGTAATAGATCACTCCAAAATCGCGTTCATTGCGAACCGCACTATTTAAGGCATCGTTTCGGTCGAGTACCAATCGATTCGAGCTGCTTTGCATGTTCTCCCATCCGTACGGGATCTTCGACTGGCCAACGCGAAATCGATGGACCTTGGTCTTGTCCCAAAAACAATCTGCGTACCAATCCCGGATCTGTGCGAAATGTATCCCCCCTGTGCTTCCGTCAGGAGTCGACGCGAAGTCTGGCTGCAGGTAAATTGCCATGTGATCGGACACGTCGCCAGATAGGATCAAGCGAGCACGGCGTAGAAAGAAAGTTTGATCCTCGCTGACGGAGCGATCACCGACATACTGCGGAGGTGCCGATAAATCCTCTCGCGATATGACTTCGTTATAACGAACCTGTGCATATCCACGAATTGTATATTTTTCGAACCACTTCTTCTCTTTCTTTGCGTCAGCAGCCTTCTTTGCAGCTTCCTCTTCTTTCTTCTTCGCCTCCTCTTCTTTCTTCTTTGCGGCGGCTTCCTTGTCCTTCTTGTACGATTTCTCTAAGTCCTCGAATCGCTCTTCCAGCGTCTTTTCCTCTTTCTTTTCGTCTAACTTCGGAGGAGTGTCACTCGGGCTCCCGAAAGTCGACGAAACGTCCGCCGGGACTTCCGTTTTCGAATCATATGCGACGTACGTCGGAGTTAGGAACGGTTGCGGAGGCACCGGAAGCACCTGGAAATTTGTCGGCTCGCCGTAAAAAGCGCTCGATTCCGGTGCCGGTTGAGTTTGGTATGGCACGTGCCCCGCCGTGCTAGAAAGTCCAGGCAACGGAAGCACGCCTTGGCCCATTGAAATATTGCCTAGGCCACAA
>JANPLJ010001283.1:0-2976 GCA_031426475.1 Pirellulaceae bacterium
GCTTCGGATTGCTTATGAGCGATGGCCTCTGCATCAGTTAATTCCTTGTCGTAGGGTGCTCCCAAGAAATGCGCGGCCTGGACTCGCTTTTGGATTTCGCCAAAGTTTAGTCGCTCGGCTAACAAATGTTGGTAGGAAGGCATGACCGTCCCCGGCGAAATCTGGGATGGTTTCTCGAAGTGTGTCCAATGCCAGAAGCTACTCTGTTTTCCGCCTTCGCGTGCTAGATCGGGACCGATGCGTCGCGATCCCCACTGGAACGGACGATCATAGATCGATTCGCCTGCTTTGCTGAAGTCGCCGTATCGCTGTGTTTCAGCAACCATCGGACGAATCATCTGCGAATGACAGTTGTAGCAGCCTTCGCTAACGTAGACATCGCGGCCGGCAAGTTCCAACGGCGTATACGGCTTCACACTTGAAATGGTCGGAACGTTGCTGCGAATCAAAAGCATCGGAACAAACTCGAACAGACTTGCAATGATAACCGCTACCGCCGTCAACACGGTAAATCGAATCGGCAACCGTTCCCATCGCCGATGCCAATCCATCGCCACGAATTGGTCGATCTTGGTGGCCGCTTCCAAAACTGGTTTGCCAGCCAACTTGCTTGGCCGAGCTGGATCATCAACGTGTCCGGTGGTCAATCTCGGGGCCGTATAGACGGGGTCCTCGTAAGTCGCTGGTCGTGTACTCCAGGTCATGACCGCATTCACTGCTAACATCACAACACCGGTTACGAACAGTGTGCCGCCGATGATTCGAAACCACCAAAACGGAACAATTGTTTGAACAGTTTCGATAAAGTCTGGATACTGCAGTCGACCCAACTCATCCATGCCTCGCCACATCAATCCCTGCGTAATGCCGGCGGCATAAATCGGGACGATGTAAAGCAAAATTCCAATCGTACCGATCCAAAAATGCCACTCGGCCATTTTGGTACTCCAGAGTTTTGTCTGATACAGCCTGGGCAACAACCAATAGATCATGCCAAAGGTCATGAACCCATTCCAACCCAATGCACCCGAATGGACGTGAGCGATCGTCCAATCGGTATAGTGCGAGAGAGCATTGACGCTCTTCACGGAAAGCAATGGCCCCTCGAAGGTCGCCATGCCGTAGAAGGTAATGCCCACCACGTAAAACTTTAGAATTGGATCGGTCGTCACCTTTCGCCAAGCACCCCGAAGCGTCAGCAAGCCGTTGATCATGCCACCCCAGGATGGCATCCATAGCATGACGCTAAAGAGCATTCCAAACGTACTGGCCCATTCTGGCAACGCAGTGTAATGTAGATGGTGCGGGCCTGCCCAAATGTAGAGAAAAACGAGCGACCAAAAGTGAATGATGCTCAGCTTATAACTGAACACCGGGCGTTCGGCGGCCTTCGGCAAAAAGTAGTACATCAGCCCCAAAAACGGGGTCGTCAAGAAGAAGGCGACCGCGTTGTGGCCATACCACCACTGCATCAGAGCGTCTTGAACGCCCGCATAGATCGAGTAGCTCTTCCACAAACCGACCGGGACCACAAGGTTGTTGAAAACATGCAGCAGCGTAACCGTCACGATCGTCGCGATGTAAAACCACAAGGCGACATAGAGATGCCGCTCGCGGCGGGTTACCAGCGTCATCAGAAAATTCCCGCCGAAGAAGCCTACCCAAACAACCGCGATTGCTAGATCGATTGGCCATTCCAGTTCGGCGTATTCCTTTGATTGCGTGATTCCCAAAGGAAGCGTAATCGCAGCGGCGACGATAATCATTTGCCAGCCCCAAAAATGCAGCTTGCCAAGCAGGTCGCTCCACATGCGGCATTTGCAAAGCCGTTGTGTGCTGTAGTAGATGGCTGCGAAAATCGCATTGCCGGCGAATGCAAAAATAGCAGCATTCGTATGCAACGGTCGAAGTCGGCCAAACGAGAGCAGCGAGCTAATCTCTGTCTTAAGGCCATTTAGCAAGTACGGCTGAACCAGCAACAGGGCGACGAGAAGCCCAGCCACCGTTGCTATCAAGCCCCAGACGATTGTTGCCGTCACAAACATTCGGACAATCGAATCGTTGTAGCGAAAGGTCTCCATGGCTTCCGCGGACGATTCGTGATTTGTCATCTTGGCCATCGTTTCAAAAATCCTCGCGTAATGCGTTCTAAAACCAAGCCGCCCGTCATCCTGGGGGCTCTCTACCAAAAGAAGTCGGCTAATTTTGACAGAAAGTAAAAGCAATGACTATGCCGGATCATGCCTCGAGTCTTCGAGTTTGGACGGACGACAAAACTGAATATCAGAGGTTCACAGGACCGTGCACGTGGCACAAGACAAGTTGTCGCACAGTCAAATTGCTTCAATCGCACGGTTCGCTTTGACCTAAAACGCTCACTTGTGTGCCATTTCGGCTCGTAAGCGTGCATTTCTTGGCGGACGTTGAATCCGGTAGCCGACGTTCCTCAGAATTCGGATGAAGTCCAAAAACATCGTCGAATGAGCCTCGTCCTAAGTCTAACGACTTCGGCTACGCTCGTCCTGCGGTCGGATCGATCGTTTATCCGCGTGGTCTACGCTAGTCCCCTATCTACTACTCTATTTACTTTACTTCCGCATCTGTGCTTCGGCCTTGCCATCTGTGCTATCAAATTCTTACTTTACTTCCGCATCTGTGCTTCGGCCTTGCCATCTGTGCTATCAAATTCTGGAGGAGCGTAGCACAGATAGCAAAGCCGGAGCTCTCAGACAGCCACGATTGCTGAGGAGTTTAGAGCCGAACAGGCTCTTCTCGGTGCGGCATTCGCACTGTCTGTATAATGGTTTGAACACTCACTCGAAAACTTGAATCCTCATGGGACACTCTCCATTGCCGACAACGATAGTACCGCCTCCGCTCACTGAACCGATCGATCTATTGTTGGTCGACGACGAAACCGACTTTTTAGAGCCTGCGTCTCGCTTTTTTCAGCGGCAAGGTTACCGGGTCGTCGCC
>JANPLJ010001284.1:0-3945 GCA_031426475.1 Pirellulaceae bacterium
AGGCAATGTTTACTGCGCTTCCTCCGAAGTCTTACGACATCGGCTACGAATTGAAACCCGAAACTTCAAGTTGGACGAAGGACTAGCTCCGTTCCGCTACGGTTTCTTGCGAAGCTCTTCATTGGCTTGCCGGGCGACGAATATCAGTCCAAAAACAGCGAGAATCATCCCGATCACGAATCCGAAGATGATCAAGAATCTAGTGCCAAGCCATTTGTCCAAAAAGTAGCCGATCACACCAGGTATCATCGTCAAGACCATGACGGCAATGACTCGCGAGAAGGCGTTGACACTCGCATTGACCGTTTTGCGATCTTCGTCGCGTTGTTCGCTTGAGGCAGGGGGGGCAGGGTTCATCGAGATCATTCAAAAAGTAAAGGTGGCCCCGCGGCTCCGC
This sequence comes from Pirellulaceae bacterium, assembly GCA_031426475.1. GTDB lineage: Bacteria > Planctomycetota > Planctomycetia > Pirellulales > Pirellulaceae > JAIYDQ01. Next base: position 398 of record JANPLJ010001284.1, read on the forward strand.
CCGCGGGAAGTTGAGTGGCCCCGCGGCTCCGCCCGCGGGGAGTTAAACTGTCAGCGGACGGAGCCGCTGCCCCACATTCACATCGCGCGGTGCGAAAAGGCGACATTGTTAGCTATACACCGCGGCTTGACCAATAAATCTTCCCATTTCTTCAAAGTACTTTGGATAGGTCTTTTCAGTGCATCGAGGATTGAGAATCCAAACGCCATGTTGCCTCAGTCCGACCAAACTGAGGCTCATCGCCATCCGATGATCATGATACGTTTCCAAGATAGCTGGTCTCAATGGAGCAGGAGTAATTGCCAGTCCATCTTCGAATTCATCGACACTCGCGCCTAGTTTGCGTAGTTCCGTTGCCAGGTCTCCGATGCGATCGGTTTCCTTGTGGCGATTGTGAGCGACACCCCGAATTCGAGTCGGACCGTTCGCAAACAGAGCTACGGCGGCTAGCGTTTGAACGGTATCGCTTACCGCATTCATATCGACATCGATACCGCGCTCAGCTCTCCCGGCGACTTCGATCCAGTCTAAACCATACGCGACGTTTGCTCCCATCTTTTTGAGCACTTCGACAAATCCGACATCGCCCTGGAGTGCCCCCTGGGTCAAGCCTTCGACACGAGCTCGTCCACCCGTTATCGCTGCCGCCGCGAAAAAATAACTCGCCGCCGACGCATCGGGCTCTATCGCATACTCGCATCCGGTGTAGGTCCTCGGTGCGGCAATATGATAGTGAGACTCCGATCTCTGCTGGATGGAACAGCCGAACGATTGCATCACCGCAGCGGTCATGTCGACGTAAGGTTTCGAAACCAATTCACCTTCCACGATTAAATCGACTGGCGATTGAGCATACGGAGCGGCCATCATCAGGCCGCTCAGGAACTGGCTGGAAACATTTCCCGCGATCCTGGCGGTACCTCCTCGCAAGCCGTTTGCTTTTAGTCGAACCGGTGGGCAATTCGGCTTGCCGATATTCAAACTCTGGACGTCGGCCCCCAATTGCTTGAGGCCCAAAAGCAGGTCTTCGATTGGACGTTCACGCATTCTCGCAACGCCGTCCAACGTAAACTCGCCATGGCAAGCGGCCAGTGCCGCGGTCAAGAATCGGATCGTTGTGCCGCTGTTCGCGACCTCAATGTCGGCCTGATTGCACGCTAGTTTCCCGCCGCAGCCAGCGATTTGGAGCTCGGATGAATCGCGATTCCAATCGATCTTAAGACCCAGCTTGCGCCACCCTTCGACCATCACTTGCGTGTCTTCGCTATCCAACACGCCCGACAATCGAGACACCCCCGATGCAAGCGCAGCACAGATCAGAGCTCGATTCGTGATGCTCTTGGAACCGGGCGGACGAATCGAACCATCGACTTCTGGACAAGGGGAAAAGCAAACGCGAGTAGATTGGGAAGCCAAAGAACGCCACCATTTTCAAGGGAATCGTTGAACCGCACGCCCATTGGGGCACGCGATTTTTGCGGGGGTGAAAGTACACATTTTGTCGTAGTCGAATTTGTCAGAATTTGGACGAACGTCGATTGGGACAATTGCCATTTACGGTTGGTAGCCGTCGGACATGATCTCCAATATTTTTTCAAGCAACAGATCTTCCGAAACGGGGCCCGTGTGCCGGAAAACAATCTCGCCACCTGGTGCTACAAGAATCGTATGAGGTTGAGGGCCTGACCACATCGGATCTAAGGCCTGAATCAAGCGATCCATACTTGGTTCTGTATACAGATAATTATTGGACTTTCGGCCCTCTTGTTCCAGCGTCGGTTTAAGCTTTCGAGGAAGCGCAGCCCGTTGTTTGTCGAGAAAGGCAACAACGCTCTCTCGATCTTCCGGAAGGTCGGTCGATATCGTAATCATTTCGAAGTTTCGTAGCCCCATTCGTCTCGATATCCTGACCAACCCCGGAAACTCAACGCGACAAGGCCCACAAGTTGTAGACCACACATTGAACAGCCGATACTTTTGTGTCGGATTTTTGACCAGCGCGGTAACTCCTGCAACGTCCACGTTCTCAAGCGTGATCGGTTCTTGTTCCCAACGTTGATTATCCTCGTCGACCAAAGCGATCTTCTCTCGCCATTTTGTAGAGCAACCAAAAGGCTTTGTCTCCGTAACGGCAACCGGCTTGTCGTCGAGGATCGCAAGAATCGCATCGCGTGTGTCTTGGCGTTTCACCGTCTTCGGATCGAGAAAGCGTGAATCATCCAGCCAACCTTGATAACGAAGTGTTCTTTCTTGATCAAAGACGAATACGTGCGGTGTTGCGAGACAGCCATACTGCTTCGCCACCGTCTGCGTTTCGCCATCATAAAGGTAGGGAAACGTAAATCCAGCGTCTTTGGCATACAACTTCATATGCTCAAAACCGTCGTCGTATTTCGAGTAACCTAGTTCGTCCGTTCTCAAGCCATCCCCCGAGTTTGGATTGATTGCCACTAGTCTGACGCTTTTGCCGGCCAGTTCGCTTAATAGTTTCAGTAGTCGCGGATCTTGAGCGTGACAAACTGGACAATGGTTCGACGTAAAATATACGATGAGGACCTTCGAGTCCTTAAAGTCGTCGAGCGTCCAATCGCGATCATCGATGCCGCGCAATCGAAATGCGGGGGCCTTTTCACCGATCGCAAGCTTGTGAAACCCGGGCGGATTCTCGGCCGCTACTACCGAACATAAAAACAGGACAAGTGAAATCGAGTAAGCAATCGAAGTCTTCATAGCGTTACCTTTTTCATAGCGATGCCTTCAATGGATACGGAATCGATCAATTGTAGAACAATGATCCCCACTTGTCCCAGCACACATCGTAGCCGCATTTTTCTTAGCTACTCCCCAACGCCCAACGCTGTGAAGAATTTTTTCTATTTGATTTCCAAGGGTTCTGGCGTAGCCGCGTTCGTCAGAACGTGGATGGAAGCGCCAACTTTCCACATTCTGACGAATGTGGTTACATAAAATCGTTCGCGGCGTTGGGCTAGCTAGGGCGCACCACTGCCATCACATACTCTAAGCCGGATAGAACGGTTAGGACAATGGCTGCCCAGATCGAAACGAATCGCGTCCAGAGCAACCAAGGAGCCGGATCGGCTTGCATCAAGCAGAGCAAGATCGAAATGATGGCTGCGCACTGAGCGACCATCTTCCATTTGCCGAGTTGCTTGGCGGAGAAGTCCCCGCCAGCACCTTCGACCATTCCGCGTAGACTGGTCACGAGCAACTCGCGGCATGTCACTAACGTTGCGATCCACGCAGCTAAGCCGCTACCAGGCACTCCGACCAACGCAATCATCGCGCCACAGATGATCGTCTTGTCAACAAACGGGTCGAGGATCCGACCCAACTTCGTGACTTGCTGGTACTTCCTGGCCCACCATCCGTCGAGGAAGTCGGTCGAAGCCGCGATCACAAAGCATACCAACGCCGGCAAAAACCAATGCAATTCAACCAAGACGCAAACCGCGATCGCTAGCATCAGACGCACCGCCGAAAGCGAATTGGGAACGTTCAAGTTGGACGTCGATGGACTAAAGAGATTC
>JANPLJ010001285.1:0-1414 GCA_031426475.1 Pirellulaceae bacterium
GGTATGGTCGCGATCATTGGGGAACCGCCTGGAGCGTACTCTTGGGTGGAGCTGGTATTCAACCGGGGGCAGTGATCGGCAAGACGAATGACAACGGAACAGAAGTTGTCGATCGTGAAGTCGACCACGGGCACTTGTTCCATACGGTCCTGCAAGCGGTAGGTGTCGATTCGACGGGTGAGTTTGAAGTGGGTGGTCGAAATTATCCGATCGCCGATCCAGCCAAGAGCTCGATCAGGGAATTGATTGCATGACTACCAAAGAAACCATCACAGCCGACGCCGAAAGAGTCCAGCTAGATATCGAGTACAAACATTCCAGGCCTCTGACAAGCTGCGTTTGGGAAAAACAAGGACGTTTTGTTTTTTTCGGCGCGGAAGACAATCTTGTCCACCGTTATGACCTTAAGGAAAAAACGTCGATCTCGTTCGCGGCTCATGATAGTTGGGTACGGGCTATGGCAGTTTCCGACAAACAAGATCAGTTGGTAACAGGCGGCTACGATGGTCGACTTGTATGGTGGCCCGCAACAGCCGACAAGCCGGAAGCGATCCGCGTCATCGATGCGCATCAGGGGTGGATTCGAGCGCTAACGATTAGCCCTGATAACTCTACCGTCGCAACGTGTGGCAACGATATGCTAGTCAAGCTTTGGAACGTCGAGGATGGGACGCTCATTCGTGAGTTGAAAGGCCATCAATCGCATGTCTATAACGTCGCGTTTTCGCCCGATGGTACGATGTTGATTTCGTTTGATCTTAAGGGGAATCTCAAATCGTGGGACTTAAGTGGCGATTTCACAACGCGTGATATCGCCAAGATTGAGTCGCTAACCAAGTACGACACGACGTTTCGGGCTGATATTGGTGGTGCACGTTGCATCGCCTTTCGGCCGGATGGAACACAATTGGCAATTGGAGGTATCACCAACGTAACGAACGCCTTCGCAGGAATCGGGGAGATCGCAGTGGCACTGGTGGATTGGAAACAAGGGTCCGTGACACAATTGTTGGAAGCGAAAGAGAAAACTCGTGGCGTCGCTTGGGGCATTGCATACCATCCCGACGGCTATTGGATCGGACTTGCAGGCGGCGGAGGAGGAGGGTGGCTGTACTATTGGAAAGGTAACGAAGCCAACGAGTTCTTCAAGTTTAAGCTCAAGAATGACGGTCGAGGGATGAGCCTAGCTGACGACCATCAACGCGTAGCTGTCGCACATGCCGATGCTCACCTTCGCATCTATCGCCTTGCAAAAGAAAGTTAATGGCCTTTACATTCGACCTCCATGCGAATCGAACTTCGATTCAGATCGTCGTCGAACATGAAGACAAGTGACCAACGCCACTGAACTCCGTTGCTCTCGAAGTCTTTCAGCGTCTGAACCTGCATGGCTTTACCCGATTCAGCACCCGTG
>JANPLJ010001286.1:0-3092 GCA_031426475.1 Pirellulaceae bacterium
ACTGCGCTTCCTCCGAAGTCTTACGACATCGGCTACGAATTGAAACCCAAACCTAAAGTGGGATGAAGCACTAGGCAAGGCCCATTCGTTCTTTAGGATCTTTGAGACCATTGGCGAGTTTCGCCAGGGCTTCTGTTTCGATCTGACGGACTCGTTCACGGGTGAGTCCTAGTTCGACACCGATCTCTTTCAGAGTATGCGGAAGCGTATCGCTTAGACCGAAACGCATTCGCAACACGGTCGCTTCTCGTGCATCCAACGTCCCCAGCAATTCGAGCGCGGTGGTCAACACATCGTGGTCGAGCAACGTTTCATCGGGGCTCTTGAGCCGCTCGTCCATCACCATTTCACCGAGCGACCAGCCAACTTCTGTTTGATCGCTTTGCGGCGTCGCGTTGTAGACTTGGATCGCCTTCTTGATAATCGGAAGCTTTTTCTTGGGAAGCCCAAGGATTCTCGCGATCTCTTCTTGGGTCGGCATTCGACCGAGCTCATCTGTAAGGCGAGCCGTAGCGCGTCGCCATTTGCTCAGCAATTCAACCATGTACGCAGGAATGCGAATGGTCTTGGACGAATTGATTAACGCTCGCTTGATCGATTGTTTGATCCAGTAGCTTGCGTACGTACTAAATCGAGTCCCCATATCGGGATCGAATCCTTCGACCGCACGCAACAGACCTAGGTTGCCTTCCTCGATCAAATCTTGCAAGCCTAAGCCTTTGCTGACGTAGCCTCGAGCGATATTGACAACCAATCGCAAATTAGCCCGAACCATATGATCGCGTGCTTGGGCATCGCCGGTAGCGATTCGTCGGGCGAGATCCTGCTCTTCGACAGCCGATAACAACTTGGTCTCGTTGATCTCGCGAAGGTATGTCTCGAGGGGAGACTGTGGCGCGGCTCCGTGAGCGATCGCGCGCCGTCGGGACAATGACTTTAGATCGTCATCGAGAACATGTTCAGTATCGTCGGTGTAAGAACCAGCGTATGCCATTGTCGTACCGTGGGTTTGGGGGTCGTGTTGCAAGACGAGTGAACAAATGCGTGCAGACTCCCTTCCACACCCTAGCCTCGACGAAAGCTTACTTCGGCAAATATGAGCTAGCAAAAATAGAAGCTTTTAAACTAGACCGATCGCGCCGGTTGTAACGATTGGATGACGTTACTCGAGAAGCATGTAGATTTGATCCGGGATATTCATTCGGAACATCTGCGTGCAAAGCCACCCCAGGGCGTCCGTTTTTAACGATCCTAACGCTCGATCGGCTTCTATGAACTTCTGAAGCGATGCTGGAAGAACTCTCGACGTGGGATCGTCGTCGCGTGTCGGCACCAATCGATCGGCTAAGGTTTCGAGCTTTACGACCTGCCGAGCTTGGATATCGTATTGCGTCGAAGTTTTGAATTCGTTCCTTGCTCGTTGCCACTCATTCAGTCGAGCCTCCGAAATCTCCGCGTCGGAGGCCTTGCCTTGCGTGATCAAACGATCGATTACCTGGTATTGTTCTTCGAGTGCTGCCGCAGCATCGGGCCAAAGCGACCGCACGCTATCGAGCGCCATCATGGTTTTCTGGAATCGAATGACGGCCGAAAATCCAACGACAACCCCCAGTGCGAGAAGGCTTCCGAAGCAAATCGTAAACCAACGCCCAGGTATCCCCTTGGGGGGAGTGCTCATAATTGATCCGTTCGCGACATTACAAAACCCAAAGCCCTAGGACGGATTATTCATTGCTCGTAGCCACGTTCGCCAGAACGTGGTGAACCGATTTAAGCTACAGCCACGTTCTGGCGAACGTAGCTACGACAGTCTGTTTTTTCGACTAGCCCTATACCTTATATTCCTTGAGCGACTTCAGTTCCTCTTCTACAGAACTGCCGTCCGGAGTCTCGTCGGATTCTACGTCGAACCAGCTTTCCTTGAACTGCACATAGCCTGCCTCGCCTTTCATACCGCGTTGGATTGCAACGTTGGTGGTCAACGCGATGACCGCATCACCCATGGCAACCTCCGGATAGCATTTGACTTTATTCTCTTTATCTGGGTTGCGAATACAGTACGCCCAGTGCTTGATTTCTTCGGTGTAACCACGGCTCACTGGACCAGATGAAGCTGCCTTGGCTACCGAAGCTGTCTGTCCACCGCTAGCTTGGGTATCCAATGCGTATCCACCTCCAGCCGGTTTCACTCCGACCGACGCTGACGTATCGGAGCCTGCGTAGAGCATCACTTCTTGTTCCTTCTCGAGGATCATGGTTCCTTTGGTCCCCATGACGACTTCTCCATACCCACCGAACCCGTTGCCGTTGATCGACGAGTAGGTGACTACGATCTTCTTGTTCGGATCGTTCGAGTAAGGATCGATGACGTTCTTCTTAGCGCCAGTCGGATAGCCAACTTCGAACCGACCATCGTATTCTGGTCCGGGAAATTCAAAGGAACAGTAGACGTGATCTTCTGCATCGCGATCTTCCGGGAAAATATGCCGACCACCGATAGCGTGAACGGTCAGCGGATGAGCCTTCGATTTATCCTTTCGCAACGCTGAACAGAAAATGCTTGCCGCATCCAGTTGATGACTTCCAAGTTCAGCCATTAAACCGCCCCCAGTTCGATTCCATAGTCGCCATCGAACGAGCTCTTCCATGGCCGATCGCTCGCGTCCGCTTGCCAGTTTCTTCGAAACGTAGCCGGCTTTCTCCGCATCAAGCGTTTTGTCCAGGTTCCATGCTTCCCATTGAGCAATCCTCTTCTTGAGCATGTCCAAATCGACCGAAGTTCCCTTCGCCATCGCATCGGTGAGCTCGCGTTTATAAGACTCAAGTTGGTTGTAAATCTTGTCGACCAGCTTCCCCGATTCATTCAGCTCACCTCCAGGAAGTGCCGGCTGCCATGAATCGTTACCGGGTAGGTTTCCGCGGTGCCACTGAGCACGGATATGATGGATTTGGCCGATCATTCCCCATCGGATCAAATGAACGGCGTTATCGTAGAGAACACTATAGTGGCGTTGATGTCCCGTCGATAAATGAATCGGATTTCCTTCGGTATCCTTGGCTTCAGCGGCTACGCGAGCCATCGCTTTGCACTG
>JANPLJ010001287.1:0-3995 GCA_031426475.1 Pirellulaceae bacterium
ACTGCGCTTCCTCCGAAGTCTGACGACATCGGCTACGAATTGAAACCCTCAACTCAAAGTTGGACAAAGCACTAGCTAGCGGTGCCATGATTGGAAACAATCCTTACACCCAAGCCGGTTCCCAGCCAGTCCGATATGGCTTGGTGAGCATTGCATGAGCACTTGGGGAATTGGTGATCTGCATCTTTACTGCATCCCACTTTAGTTCGGTCGCTGGCAACCGAATTGCGATCGTGCCAAGCATCACTGTCTCGGTGAGTGGCCCTGCGTAATCGAAATGCGACGTCGTTTTCCCAACGCCGCGACACGCATCCGCCCACTGGACATAGTGGTCGACACCGTCAACCGTCGGTATGTCTTCTGATGCGAACTTTTCTTCTGGAAAGAGCTTAGACGCAGCGACATGCGGCACGACCAACGAACCTTTTGTTCCAATCAAGACAGACCCTGCCTTCGGCAATTCGTAGTTAGGCGGCAAATCAGTAAAGAGCTCGCGCGGCGGCAGTACATCGTTACCGTCGTACCACGTCACATCGATCGTAGGTCCTGTCGTCCAATCGGTTTTCGGGAACGTATACTTCACTTTCGCCGACAAGGTCCATGTCTCAGGGTGAATTGGAGGCGCTTCTCCAACGATCGCTATCGGTGCCGAGAGCTTCAATGCGGTAAAAACGGGATCGAGAATATGGCATCCGAAATCGCCCAATTGACCTGTTCCGTAGTCTCGCCATCCTCGCCAATTAAATGGATGATACATGTCGACCTTGAAGGGGCGTTCTCCCGCGACGCCTTGCCATAAGTCCCAACGCACATTCTGCGGGATCGGGTCGGCGCCGTCCGGTCGATCGATCGCTCGCGGCCATTTGGGCGTCCCACTTTGCCAAGAGTGAACCGCCTTCACTTCACCAATCAATCCCTTTTGAACGATTGCCACTGCCGTTTTATAGACTGTATGAGACTGAATCTGATTGCCCATTTGCGAGATGATCTGGTACTTGTTGGCTGCTAACTTCATTTGTCTCGCTTCGAACAAAGTATGCGTGAGCGGTTTTTGACAGTAGACATGCTTTCCCAGTTGCATCGCTGGTAAGCTGATGGGTGCGTGCATGAAATCGGGAGTCGATACGATGACCGCATCAAAGCGTTTTGAATCATCGAGTAACTTTCGCCAATCAACATACTTTTCGGCAGCTGGGAACTTTTCGGCCGCTCTACCAAGGTGAGTTTCGCTCGAATCGACATCGCAGAGCGCTATAACGTCAACGGCAGGACTTGCAGCTATCGAAGTCAAATCGCCCCACCCTTTGCCGCCGGTCCCGATACTCGCAACGCGCAGCCGTTCATTGGCTCCACAGATGCGTTGGTAACTGACGGCAGAAAATGCAAGCGACGTCCCGAATAAGGCCGACGACTTAAGAAACTGGCGACGCTGTGAACGTGGCGACATGGCAGGAGCTCCAGGCGAGTAATGGGCGGTCAAGTTGTCGTGCATTATAAGCTATTGCGGCTTGTGCGTGGCACAATGACTCATCGTTTTTTATTGCCGTCGCACACTTGGGGACTGTCGCTTGCAGAATCGATGGTGTGTATCATATAGCGGATCTGCCCCCCCGTTTCGGCTCTTTTTGACCTCTCACCCATCGCGACCGAGCTATGAAAAACTCTCTACCCGTCCATGCCCTTTTTTCCCTATGTTTCAGTTTCACTATCCCCATGCTAGTACTAGGCTTGGTGGGGCTCGAAGATGCGGACGCTGCGGATCGTCTGGTCTTCGAGCCTGGCACAGCTTATGCGACCGACGGGAAACCTGCCAAGCATATTGTGTTGGTCGCAGGTGACGAGGAATATCGAACCGAAGAAACGATGCCGATGCTGGCGAAGATTCTGTCGAAGAAGCACGGCTTCAAATGCACCGTGTTGTTTTCGATGGGAGCGGATGGAGCAGACTACATTGATCCGAATAATCCAGCCGGTCTACGCGGTCTTGAGACGTTAAAGACGGCGGATCTCCTGTTGATCGGGACTCGCTTTCGTCATCCCTCCGAAGATCAATCGCAACATATTACGGATTTTCTTAATAGCGGTAAGCCGGTGATTGGGATTCGAACGGCAACCCATGCCTTTAAAGGCGACGGAAGTTTTGGCGGACTCCGATTTGACGAGTTCGGTCTCAAGATCCTCGGCGAAACATGGGTTAGCCACCACGGCCAGCACAAAAAGCAAGGTGGTCGCGGCGTCATCGAGCTTTCGCAAGCTTCGCATCCGATTCTGCGAGGTGTTCATGACGTCTTTACGGCATCCGATATCTATGGCGTGATCCATTTAGCCACGACCGATACGATCTTGATGCGAGCAGCCGTAACCGAATCGCTCGATCCCAAATCAGCGAACATCGCAGGCGAAAAAAATGAAACGCTTCAACCCTTTGCGTGGTTGCATACATACCAACGCCCCAACGGCAGTGGAACCGGAACCAGCTTTTGTACGACAGGTGGCGCTGCAGTCGATTTTGTAAATGAGGATCTTCGGCGATTGATCGTCAACGGGGCTTTGTCGTTGACGGGAAGAGAAGTTCCAGAGAAAGCCGACGTTGCATTTGTCGACCCCTTTTATCCAAGTTTTTATGGGTTCATTAAAGAAGCAGACTATTGGAAGCACGCGAACTTGAAACCAGAAGATTTTGGGGCTGGCAAGGCGCCGCCAAGTCGCGATCCTACAGGCTCCCCTGAATGGCCTTATCGAGAACTCAGCAAACCGAGTACACCAAACAAGGATCGCTGATGAATAGCGTGTCCATAGCCTAACGCCGCCAAGAAATGCATGATGCATTGCGAAGCTTGGCAGGCAGGTTTGCAAAGCCAAGTTTTGGATAACGCCATCTCATTATACGGACGTATCAGCGTCGGCGATATTCCGGCGAAAGGTATGTTGGCTTACGGCTTCAAAGCAATTGCTTTCGTGGAAGTATACGTAGTGCGTTATTGCGATGGTCGATTTGCCAATTTCGATCCGATTGAGCGAGTTCTTCTCGCGTTCCCGCCCTCTTCCTCGACGTGAAGTCGTTGTCCCGCATTGGGCAATAATGATGCCCCGATCTCGATGAAGTCCCGGATAGAAATCAAGTGAATTGCCGATATAGGCACGATGCAAGTGCCCCCCGAGAATCATATCAACGTTCAGATCGGCAAATCGTTCCATGGCACGCTTCGCTTTTGGCATGATACTATCCCTTAGATAGTCGGGAGCCGGGGCGAAGTGATGATGGGCAACGATGATCCGTGCAAAGTCCGCTGGCACGTCGCGAAACGCTAGTTCACACGCGTCCAATTGCCACTTGAAAATCCGACCATTACTAATCGCCGTACGCGGTGCGGTCGAATCGAGGCCAGCAATCAAAACACCATCGATCTTCAGTATCGGGTTAAGATCCGGCGAGATAATCTGCTGGTAGAATTTGTGTGGATGAAACATACGCTCGAAAACGCGATAGAGCGGTACGTCGTGGTTTCCAGGAATCACCAGCTGAGGCACGCTGGGCAATCGCAACAAGAACTGTTTGGCAGCGTCAAATTGTTCAGGTTTTGCCCGCTGAGTCAGGTCACCGCTGACAATGACGGCACTGAGGTTCAACGTCGACGCAATTCTTAGTGCCGCTTCGCCAACTTTTTCCAAATAGGGAGGACCAAAGTGCAAGTCAGAGATCTGCAGCAATTTGATGGTGTTGTCATCTTGGAAGTGCATGTTACCTACGGTGAAAAGAATCGAGCGTAGCAATCCAAATATTTATACACCAGTGAACGGCGAGCGTTTCATTGTATCATATCATTTAATTGCTGATCGATGCTGATTCTCGCAAATCGGTATCGTCGAAGCGTCGTTTCAAAAAGAATCAGAAGATTTATTGCTGACGGATACCAATAATGTACAAAATTCTGCGAAAATGAAATAGCCGATTCAGTTCGCGACAATCCTCTTACAAACGTAACATTGGTGAT
>JANPLJ010001288.1:0-1568 GCA_031426475.1 Pirellulaceae bacterium
TTGGTCGGATGATCGTCGGGTCACCGATCGTCGGGTCGATCGCTATCCCGATTCCATTCTCGATTTTGCGTTTGTGGCTAACGAGGCCAAGAACTGGCGCGGGGTTTCGAAAGTCATCGTCCGCGAAGGCGACTTCCCCGACTCTGACCAGACCAGCGACCATCGCCCAATACTGGTCCATTTAACGCCGTGAATCAGATAGATCCGACTCGGGGCCACATCGCATCGCCGTCATTGTTACGTTAAGCATCGTTGACGTCGCCAATTCTTCACATTGCCGCATTTTTCAGCTTCCCAATGCTTGAATAGTGAAGGTTTCTTAAAGAATTGCATCTTCGTTGGACTTGAAAAGCGATTTTTCAACAGCACAAGCACTCTGGTTCTTTCAGCGACAATCACGAGTCAGGCGTTCTGCCAACTCAGCTATCAAGGTACGAATTTCGAGTCGCTTGCGATTGCCGAAACCGATGCTGGTCCGGAATACTCGTATGTCATTAACCGAGGCGACGAATTAGGTCCCGATGGAACGTACACCTATTCTGAGTCCGGAACGGCGCCCGGTTATTATTCCAGTGCGTCGGTGACGGTTGAACATGCTTCGGAGCTTACGCCGTCAGGATTTCATTTGACCGGTAAGGCTCGCGGATACGTTTCAGACGATTATGGTTACGCGGCTTGCTCCGCAAATTCGGAATCGCTTGTTTCCTTCACGTTCACGCTGAATCGAGCGCGACGAATCTCGATCGCAGGATTGTTCGCACTGACGGGTTCTTCTGCACCGGAAGCTTACTCGAACTATTTTGAACTGCGGCGATCGAATGGAACGTTGGTGAAATCAAGCTCTGCCGTTGGACCATTCTCTTACAACGGACGCCTGACTGCGGGAACGTACTCAGTTTATGTTAGTTCGCAGGTACTTCGTGCCATCGACTTCAGCGGTGGCGATGTCTACGAAAACAGCACCGCCTCGTTCCACGTTCAATTGACGGCTCGTTAAGCGTTCTCTCGATCAATGCTCAAGGATTTTTTTAGCCCCTCGTTTACATGGAGTTCAGTAATGAAATCGATTTTGTGTCTTCTACCAACGATTGCCACCGTTTGCTTTGCTTTTTCAAGCGACCTAAGTCATGCTTAAAAGGTAATTTACAAACAACATGCTGAAACTGACGATTAGTCGAGTTCTGAAGTTGCGATGAAGTTTACGCGAAGATTCGTTCAAATTCGATGCTTGAAATGATTTCGCGAAGTCTCCTTGCTCGATTAAACTTCGAAAACCAAGCGATTCACGAGCAAGTGCTCAGTGAATATTCTCGGTAGTTCGATCAATCGTGTTGTCGGAGCCCGAGAGCACCTCGTTGACCCAAAGTAACGCACAACACTAGACTAAGAGTTCGCTTAAATTTTTCGCATTTCGATGCCGAACGCATGGAAGTGTCGCCGCTCGCCTACGTTCGTGGTCGCAGTTTGGATCGCGTTTTCTTTATTGTCGATGAAGCCCAGAATCTTACGCCCCATGAAATCAAAACCATCATCACACGCGCTGGCGAAGGAACCAAGATCGTTTTTAC
>JANPLJ010001289.1:0-3320 GCA_031426475.1 Pirellulaceae bacterium
CTTAAGTCCACGCCATTCCAGACAAGCTGAGTGGCGTCAACAAACTAGATTTGGGATGTCGAACTAATCCTTTGTCTTTTCATTCGTTTCTCTACATAGCAAGCACACCCCCTCATAAATCCCCCGAAACGGAATGGAAAGGATCGACGCGTGTCATCAAATAATCAGCCTGCTACCGAACCGATTGTCCTGGTCCAGAATGTCACCAAGGAGTTTCATCGCGGGTCGAATACAATCCCGGTTCTCATGGGAATTCAGTTGACGGTGAAAGCGGGTGGCTATACCGCTTTAATGGGACCGTCGGGATCAGGCAAGTCAACGTTGCTGAATCTGATTGCTGGATTGGATCGTCCCACAAGCGGCCAGGTGCGGGTATGCGGTCGCGATCTCTCTACGGCTTCGGAAAGCAACTTGGCGAAGTGGCGGGCGCGGCACATCGGTTTCATTTTCCAACAATACAATCTTATTCCCGTTTTGACAGCGTACGAGAATGTCGAGTTGCCGTTGACTCTAACGCGACTTTCGCGTCGTCAGCGCGACGAGCACGTTCGAACGGCTCTTGAAGTGGTCGGCTTGAGCGATCGCATGAAACATTTCCCAAGGCAGCTTTCGGGAGGCCAAGAACAGAGGGTTTCGATCGCGAGGGCGATTGCAACGGATCCGACTTTGCTGGTCGCTGACGAACCGACCGGCGACTTGGATGCAAAATCAGCAGCGGAGATTCTCGATCTTCTTCAACGCTTGAATGCGGAATTCAATAAGACAATCGTGATGGTGACGCATGATCCACATGCAGCGGCTCGAGCACAGGATCTGTGCATTTGGAGAAAGGCGTACTCGTCTCGCAACCCGAACCGGTACAGAGGCAATTCGCATGAAACTTTTAACCTACATTTGGCGAAACGTAACGAGGAATAAACTTCGGTCGTTGCTGACGATCCTTTCGATCGGATTCAGTCTCGCTTTGATGACGGTCCTGTATGGTTACATGGCGATGCAGGACGCGTGGGGTGTGGAAGCGGGTCGACATCATCGCGTGGTTGTCATGAACATCCAAGGCTTCTCGGGACGAGTTCCGATTGCCTACGTCGACCGCGTCCGCAAGATCGAGGGTATTTCCGCTGCTATCCCCTATTCTTGGTTTGGTGGAAATTACAAAGAGGAGCAGATGCCGTTCGCGCAGTTCGGAACTGACGCGGCGCAAGCCTTTGAGGTGATGAGCGAGTATTCGATCGCCCCAGAACAATTGACCGCTTGGCGAGAAGATCGACAAGGCTGCGTTGTCGATCGTCGATTAGCAGCTAAGCGGAACTGGAAGATCGGGGAACGCATCCCGTTGAAAGGGACCTTCTTCCCCGTCGAGTTGGATTTGGTTTTGAAAGGGACTTACGATTCGCCGCAGAATACCGATTCGCTTTGGTTTCACATCGATTACCTCGATGAAAAGCTCAAACAATTATCCAGCGAAGCACAGGGAAACGCCGGGACTATTTTCGCGAAGACGACCGACGGAGAAGTCATGGCTCGTGTAGCGGCCGACATCGATAGTCGCTTTGCCAATTCCGAGAATCCGACGCGAACGCAATCGGAAGCTGCCTTTGCCAAGATGTTTACCGACATGATGGGGAATATCCAAGCGTACATCCGCAACATCGGATTGGCGGTCGTCTTCTCGCTTTCGCTAGTCGCCGCGAACGCGATGGCCATGTCGATGCGAGAGAGAATCACCGAGGTTGCAGTCCTGAAGGCAATCGGTTTCTCGCGTGGTCGAGTCTTGGCGATGGTATTGGGGGAAGCATGCGCTATCGCGGCCTTCGGCGGGCTGCTCGGCATTGGTATGGGTTGTGTTTTCCTGGAGATTATCCACGGAATCAGCTCGCAGTTTTTCCCATTTTCGGTTACGGAGATGGCTGGTTGGTGGTTGGTGTATCTGGCGCTGACCGCAATGGGTATCGGGTTGGTAAGCGGTATCGTCCCGGCGACACGTGCCGCGAGCCTTTCCGTCGTCGATGGGCTTCGAAGGGTCGTGTAGAGTTATGAAGCGTATTATCGAGCAGCATCTTTCGTTTCACCGCAGCTAAGCAAGATCAGGATGACTTTTATTATACCTCTTAAATAAAATCTCCGCAATTTGCGGGCACGCTGGGTGACGACGTTGATGACAGTCATTGGAACGGGCTTGGTCGTCTGGGCGACGGTGCTGACGTTCGGGCTGACGGATGGCTTGGAACATGCTTTGCGAATCAGCGGTGAGCCGCTGGACGTGATTGTCCTTCGCAAAGGAGCGAACGATGAGACATCGAGTTCCGTGAGCGAAGCATTGGCTAGTGAGATTGCGAGCTTGGATGGGATCGCGACCGATGCCAATGGAAAGCCGTTGTGCTCGGCCGAGTATGTGACGATTCTGACGAAACCTCGTCGTGCCAACGGTGGAACAACCAACCTGATCGTTCGAGGCTTGGAGCCGATTGGACGTGTCGTTCGACCGGACTTCAAAATCGTTCAGGGGCGCGATCTAAACCCAGGCGTCAACGAATTGATTACCAGTCGACGTATGGCCGAGCGTTTCGAAAATCTTGCGATCGGTGAGAAATTGGAGATCAACCGAGTCGAGTTTTCGGTCGTTGGCTATTTCGAGGCGGGGGGCAGTTCCGCCGAATCGGAAGTCTGGGGTGACATTCGTGATATCACCGGAGCACGCCGCGAGCAAGGTTCTGTATCGTCGCTCACGCTGAGAGCTCGAGATGCTGAATCGATGCAATCGTTGATCAAAAAGATTCGGGACGACGAGCAATTTAAGCTACAACCGGTGGAAGAGACGAAGTACTTCGAAAATCAGATGTCCGCTTCGATCGCCATCAAATTCATCGGCTATGTCATCGGGGCTTTTTTGACTTTCGGTGCCATGTTTGCGGCTGCCAATACGATGTATGCAGCTGTTGCAAGTCGAAGTCGCGAAATCGGTGCCTTGCGGGCCATCGGATTCAGTCGTTTCAGTATCTTGGTTTCTTTCTTGCAGGAAAGCGTGATCCTTTGTTTATTAGGCGGGGCACTCGGCTGTCTCGCGACGTTGCCGTTCAATGGTCTTTCGACAGGGACAGCGAACTGGGCGACGTTCAGCGAGATCACCTTCGCATTTCGCTTCGGTCCCACCGTATTGCTTCGCGGCGTACTGATGGCTCTTGCGATGGGATTGCTCGGAGGGTTATTTCCTGCAATTCGAGCCACGCGAATGCGAATTGTCGATGCGCTTCGCGCAAGCTGACTGCTCAATCGATCTCTACAAGACCAGCCAGTTCATCTCGGAGTTGTTGAAGGAC
>JANPLJ010001290.1:0-1959 GCA_031426475.1 Pirellulaceae bacterium
GAAAAAGAGAAAATGGTTCTTCTTGTGCCGTTCATGACTGCGGCATCGAGATCCGGTGACTCGACAACCAATATGTTTGCATCGCGTGGCCTCGACACCCTTAACGCAGTAATGGATGCCTGCCAGACTGCCATCGGGAAAAAGCCGAACGGGAGCAAGCTGGCCAGGATTGGTGTTGCGAGCTTCAGCTCGGGCATCAACCATCTCGTCAGCTTCGGCAGAATGATCGGCGGCGGCATCATCAAAGAGCAAATCGATTTCGACAGCGCAAACATGACGTCTCAACATAGAGTCGTTGAACGGATTGGGGCTCGGAATATTCAAGTGACCCAAATGTCCCCAACAGATCCACGCGTGACCCATTCGCGTGCTGCCGCCGACGTATGGGTTCAGGTCGACGCGAACGCGTGGCCAACGACATCGTTTGGTGCTCCAACGAAAAGTTCAATCATTCACGACAACATCGGCAATTTCATGTTTCGCGCGATAATTGAAAATACCGTTGTTTAGTCTTTGCCTTAGTGAACTTTGGGGCCAGCTTCGAGAGTCGGTAAGGGGCAGGCCACCAAGGGTCAGGGGCATGGAGGGTGTTGGGGTCAGACCCTGTTTCCGGTTTTGGATAGTGAAGACAATGGTATTGAGGTGGAGAAAACCCGTTCGGCAACAAGAAGCAATTGGTTCTTGAGGAACTTTAGTGGCTCGCGAATCGCTCATGTCGCAAGACGGAGGTACACAAGCCGATGTTCGCCACTAAATTCCCTGAATAATCAAACAAATAGATGTATTTTGACCATCGTTTGAAGGTCCAAACATTTGTCGACCGCAACAAAGAGATGTCGGGAACCGTTATTGAGAAATGTATGATCTGGATAGACATGTTTTGACTTGAAACAACTCTCAACAGCGATTGAGGAGGAAATCGATGACATGGTCAGATGCTAAGTGCGTACATTGCGGTCGTCCGATTTCTTTTACGCAGCAACATGCGTTTGGAGGTGTTTGCGAAGACGCGAAGTGCAAAAGCAAACAGTTGACTGCTTGGCTCGCCGAAAAACACTCAACGGATCAGCAGCGAATGCAACGACGCCAGCAGGTAGCACTAGCGGCGTCAGAAAGCATATTGGATACAAGCTCTACAAACAAACTTCAGCAGGCTACAAATTCCGCCAATCGTCAAGTTTTTGCTGTTCCCGCCATGCTGCGCCCGCTGACAAAACTACCCGATCATCGACGAACAGAGTTTGAAACTCATTTGACTTCGATGGTCGATGCTTCCTTTCAAGAGAACGAACGCGTTGTGTCCCAGGATATCGATGCCGATCGCCTCGTCACCGACGGCCCTGGAGCCAAACCGCTACCGATAGTGAGTGCTGCTTGTGGAGCGTGTCAGGGAGATTGCTGCCAGAATGGTAGTACGCACGCCTTCGTTTCGGCGAAGCTAATCGATCGAATCCGGCAGGAGAATCCTGGTATTTCACCGCAGGAAGTAATCGATATTTATCTCTCGTATCTGCCTCAACGTAGTTTCGAAGAATCTTGCGTCTACCATCAAGCAAACGGCTGCGCATTACCACGAGCCATGCGCACCGATCTCTGCAATCATTTTGAATGCGATGATCTTCATTTCATTCGAACACAATCCAGATCGTCGCCAGCGGTTCTTGTCGCGTTAGAAGGCACGACTCCTGTTCGCATCGTTGAGTTCGATCAAAGTGCAACGATAGAAAACGGGTGAAACTCAGCAAGAAATGATCCGCCGGACAACAACCATTTTGTAGGTCAGGGTTACAGCCGTTTTATACCCCACGTCTCTGCCGTCCGACTCCGGCAAGCTTGCCTTGCGGGTGAGAAGTTTGGCAACCAGAAAAAAGCCACCTCATTCCACGCATTTCCCCATCGACCTGCCGCCTTCGGCGGTAGGTTGATGGGGAAATGCGTGGAATGAGGTGGCTTTTTTCT
>JANPLJ010001291.1:0-8833 GCA_031426475.1 Pirellulaceae bacterium
ATCAAAGAAGCGTTCAACGAACAACCGAACCTTGAGAATCTGCTGTTCGTCCCGTATTTCCAACAGGCGATCGAAAAGGCGCAGCCAGGTTGGCGAGCCGTCGTGATGGCTGCGACGCAACTCGGCATCCCTGCACCTGCCTTCACAACCGCTCTGGCCTACTACGATAGCTACCGTCTTGCGAGGCTTCCTGCAAATCTTTTGCAGGCTCAGCGAGATTATTTCGGTGCCCATACGTATCAACGAACTGACAAGCCTGGGACGTTCCACAGCGAATGGCTCGACCTGCGCAAGAAGCCTTCGTAGTGATCGTGGTAAGGTTGTATTGATAGCGGAACGGCGCGAGCCGTCCGATGGAGAGCGAAAAAACGCAGAAGAACCGGACGGTTTACGCCGTTCCGCTGCAAGCCGTTGGACGTTTTTTAAGGATGAATTTGATGTCTCACACCATGGTTATTTTCGGTGCCTCGGGCGATCTCACTAGTCGCAAACTCATCCCCGCGCTCTACCGGCTCTTTCAGCGTGATCGGCTTCCCAAACCGACTCGGATTGTCGGAGTAGCACGCAGTCCGTTTACCAGCGAGCAATGGCGAGAGCAACTGGCGGTCACGACAGCTCAATTCGCGAAACGTGACTTTACACCTGAATCGTGGAAAGCGTTTTCAGAAACGGTCTTCTATCAACCTGGGGATATCGCCCAAGACGACGACTTTGCTGCGCTGGGCTCGTTTTTGGATAGGATCGAAGGCGGAGTCAAAAGCAATCGCGTTTACTACCTATCGACGATGCCGCAGTTGTATGAATCGGCAATTGCTCAGCTGGGTAAGGCCGGCTTGGCAAACGATACCAACGGCCAGCGTAGAGTCGTCATCGAAAAGCCTTTTGGAACCGATCTCGCAAGCTCGCGGTTGCTGAACGATTCGATTCACAAGGTCTTTCGTGAAGATCAAATCTATCGTATCGACCATTATCTGGGCAAAGAAACTGTTCAGAATATGATGGTCCTGCGATTCGGCAATACGATTTTCGAGCCGATTTGGAATCGAAATTATATCGATCACGTTCAGATTACATGTGCCGAAGAAGTGCAAGTTGGTCGTCGTGGCGGCTACTATGACAAGTCGGGGATTCTTCGCGATATGTTTCAGAACCACTTGTTTCAATTGCTGATGATCACCGCGATGGAAACGCCGGTCCGGTTCAATGCGGATATCGTTCGCGATGAGAAGGTAAAAGTTTTACGTGCAGTTCGCCGCTTTCAAGGCAGCGATTTTTCCGAAGCGGGCGTGCGCGGCCAATACGAAGGCTACCTCAAGGAAGAAGGCGTTCCCGAGAATAGCCAGACCGAAACATTTGCTGCGCTCCGATTGCTCATCGACAACTGGCGTTGGAAGGGCGTTCCGTTCTATTTGAGAAGCGGCAAGGCGATGGCGTGCAGAACTACTCAGATCGTCATTCAATTCAAGGAGCCGCCGCATTTGATGTTTGGCGGGAATCGACGCGTGAGCCCTGAAGCCAATCGATTGGTCATTCAAATTCAACCGGCTGAAGGACTTTCGTTGTTCTTTCAAACCAAAGTCCCCGACCAAGAAATGAGTATGCAGTTGAGCGAACTCGATTTCAAATTTGGCGCCGGTGGCGATGAGCTCCCCGATTCCTACCAACGCCTATTGCAAGACGCGTTAAACGGGGATGCCAGCCTCTTCGCTCGCAGCGATGAAGTGGAACAAGCTTGGCAGATCATCGATCCAATCATCTCCGCTTGGCGAAGCCCCGCCGCACCGTTTCTGCACTCCTACGAAACCGGAATGTCTGGCCCAACTGCCTCGTCTGAGTGGATGGAAGAACAGGATCGCCAGTGGTTCGATTATTGCCCCATCATCAGCTGAAAACAGCGTAGCCGTTGTCGTAAGTTCAAAGTATTGCGACACTTCTCGCTTATCGCCAGTAACACGACGCGCCAGCGAGTGGCTTTGGCATGAAGTGCAAGCCTCACATCGAGCTCGAGCAAAACCACTTGCTGGCGCGTCGTGTTAGACCTTCAACAACAATTTTTTTTACGCCGCGAGATCGTCGGCTAAGAAGATATGGGTTGTTAGTGGTCGTTGGGATGTTTCCGCATTCCGCAACCTTAATACGAATACCCACGTTCTTCGTGCTGGGTTAGGTCGAGTCCTTGCTGTTCATCTTGGCCGGTTACGCGCAATCCGACGATCATTTGAGTAATCTTCAGAAGGATGAACGTCGCGATGACAGAATAGACGATCGTGATCGCTGCGGCAGCAAGCTGCACACCGAATTGTTTTCCGATATTTAAATCGGTTTTCACACCGCCCAGGAAATCGGCAGCAAAGACGCCGACCATCAACGTTCCGATTATCCCACCCACTCCATGCACTCCGAAAACGTCCAGCGAATCGTCATAGCGAAAGCGCTTCTTGATCTCGGTTGAAAACACAAAGCAGATGATGGCGGAAACAGCACCGATTGCCAACGCGCCCAGGGGACCGACGAAACCCGATGCGGGGGTAATCGCGGCCAAGCCAGCAATCGACCCGGTGGCAGCGCCAAGCACTCCCGGCTTCCCCAGTTTGATCCATTCAATGGCCATCCAGACCACCGTCGCCACGCAGGCCGAGATATGAGTGACCAAGAGCGCGGAGGCGGCAGTTCCGTTTGCAGCTAGGGCACTGCCGGCATTGAAGCCAAACCAACCTACCCACAGCATCGCTGTTCCCGTAAAGGTCATCGTCATGTTATGCGGTGGCACGCGCATCGCGGGATAGCCAGTTCGTGGCCCGATCACAATACAAGCAACCAACGCTGAAACTCCTGCCGTGATGTGTACAACGATACCGCCTGCAAAGTCCATCACTCCCCAGTCAGCGAACAAGCCACCATCGCCAGCCCACGTCATATGGCATATCGGGACATAGACAACCAACAACCAAAGCGAAGAAAACCAGAGCACGGCAGAAAACCGCATTCGTTCGGCAAATGCCCCAATCATCAACGCGGGCGTAATCACGGCAAACGTCATTTGGTAGGCCGCGAAGAGCATTTCGGGAATAGTGCCCTTTAAGGTGTCCGGTGTCATGCCATGCATCCCGAGACGAGTAATGCCGCCAATGAACGAATTTAGGTTCACGCTCCCCTTGCTCATCCCCGTTGCATCGAACGCCAAACTATAGCCACAAATCACCCAAATCAGGCTGAGAACGGCCGTCAGGGATAAGCACTGCATGAGTAGGCTGAGTACGTTTCGCGATTTGACCAATCCAGCATAGAACAGCGCCAAACCAGGAATCGTCATGAAAAGCACAAGTGCCGTCGAGGTCAAAACCCAGGCCGCGTCGCCTGAATTGAGCTGAGGAACAGCTTCTGCAGCGGGCGGTACCGACTCCTCGGCGAAGACGAAGATCGGGAAAGTCAAACAGGCAAAAAGCCCGATCGCGCAAGGCAACCCACGCCAACGTAAACCAAACATAGATCTCTCGAGAGGTTAGAGTCTAACGGCAATCGTCTGCAAACATTTTTTTCATCCACTCCACCGAGTGTTACCGATGTTTTAGCGAAATTGTCGTATCATGCCATATGGGTCGCGAATTTACCCTAGACGATCCCAATTGCAACCGGAAGATCTCAAGGATGGGGCGAGGGGGACCAACCCCTGTTTATCTACCTAATACATAAGTGACAATACACTCGTAGGTCTCATCCGAAGTTTTACCACGTCGCCCCCCCACAGGAGGACACAATTTGCGATTTGTTTGCTCAACGTTTGGCAGCTCCGGAGACGTTTTTCCGATGCTCGGATTGGCGATCGAATTACAAGATCGTGGTCATGACCTTCTCTTTGCAACGAACGAGCATTTTCGGACGCTGGTTCAGAGCCATGGAATTCCATTCTTGTCTTTAGGAGATGAATCGCAGTACCAAAAATGCATTCGAAATGCAGACCTATGGCATCCGCAACGATCTTTCAAACACCTTTTTGAAACGCTAAAGCCAGCCTTGCTACGTCAGTATGAGATACTTTCCGAGCAAGCTGGCACCGAGAAGGTCATCAGCATCACAAATTGTTTTGGCTTTGGCGCACTCTTGGCCCAGGACAAGCTGAAGATTCCTGCGATTACGATGCATCTTCAGCCAGCAGTACTGTGGAGTGATCGCGCTCCACCTTCTCTGGCCGGGGTCATCGGCCCGCGATGGTTGCGCCGCGTTTTCTTCCGACTAGGCGAACGCTGCTTCATCGATCCGGTAGTATGTCCTTTTGTGAATGGATGGCGAAAAGATCTAGGATTGCCTCCAGTAAGAAAAATCGTCCGCTGGTGGAACTCGCGATATGCGGTGCTTTGCACCTTTCCCAACTGGTATGCACCTCCTCAAATGGATTGGCCTCAACAGGTGATTCAGACCGATTTCCCGCTTTGGAACGAGGCATCGACAAAACCTCTTTCCAAGGAAGTCGAAGATTTTCTCAATCGTGGTGATGCACCGATCGTCTTCACTCCTGGCACAGCCAACGTTCACGGCCAGTCCTTCTTCGAAACGGCAGTCGCAACCTGCCAGCGAATCCAGCAGCGAGCAATTCTATTGACCGGTTTCGCTGAGCAAATCCCTCGCGATTTGCCTTCGACGATCGCTCACTTTTCGTACGTTCCGCTGGATCTTTTACTGCCGCATGCGCGAGCCTTCGTTCATCACGGCGGAATAGGCTCGACTTCTCAGGCGATGTTGGCAGGTATTCCGCAAGTGATGATGCCGTTGGCGCACGATCAATTTGACAATGCCCAACGGATTCGCAATCTCGGGATTGGCGAATCGCTTCGATTACGTCAATTTTCGCCTGAACGATTAAGTGCGATATTGGAAAAACTCCTTGTGTCTGCATCGGTGGCATCGAATTGTCAAACGATCGCGCGTCAATTAACAGCTCGTGACGGTTTGCGACGTTCTGCCGATGCAATTGAAGAACGAGTAAATCGATGAAGGCAGACCTTTGAACAACCTAGACATTTCTTCAACAAGGAACAGCCCGCAACGTCAGTTTACTCTATTCGACTCGACGTCGATCATTGTCGGCACGATCATCGGCGCAGGGATCTACCAAACTGCAGCGCCGGTCGCAAGCAGCGTCTCGAATCCTTGGGGCCTGTATGGACTTTGGATGTTAGGCGGACTCTTTTCGCTTTGTGGGGCGATGTGCTATGCCGAGCTCGCGTCGGCTTTCCCGAGAACCGGGGGTGATTTAGTCTATCTCAAAGAGGCATACGGATCGTGGGCCGGATTTCTATTTGGATGGCTTCAAATGGTTGTCATTCGGCCAGGCGATATCGCCATTATTGCATTTGCCTTCGCTACCTATTTTCAAGCTTGGATGCATAGCGGAAGCAAAGTGACAGAGGATTTGTCGTCGATCTATGCGGCGGGGGCTGTGATCGTTTTGACGATCATCAACATCTTGGGAGTGCGACAGAGCAAATGGACTCAGAATCTGCTTACGTCACTCAAAGTGGTCGGTCTACTGGGTATCGTAGCAGTGGCCTTCTTCGCACCGGCTCCGGAGAGCGTTATCGGGACGATTGCAAAGGATGCCGCGAACTCTCTACCAATCAGCGTTGCATTGATTCTCGTTCTCTTTACGTTTGGCGGTTGGAATGAGATGGCATACCTCGCCGCCGAGGTCAAGCATCCGGAACGCAATTTGGTCCGATCGCTCGTCTTTGGAACGGTTGTTGTTACGTTGCTCTATCTGCTGATCAACGCTGCCTTCCTAAGAGTGCTTGGACTAACTGGAATGAGCCAGTCTCCGGCAATTGCGACGGAAACCGTCGAAGCATTGCTACCGAATATGGGAGGCAAACTCGCGAGCCTGTTGATCTGTATCTCCACACTAGGCACGGTCAATGGAATGATCTTGACTGGATCGAGGATCAACTATGCGCTTGGTATCGAGCATTCATCGTTTCGAGGTTTAGGGCATTGGGATTCGCGAACAGGCACACCGACCATGGCACTTGCACTCCAGGGGGCAGTAACGCTTATTTTGATCTTCATGTTAGGGTCGTTCATTTCTGCTGTGCTATATACTTCAGCAGCGGTCTATATCTTCTACCTGGCAACCAGTCTTGCGGTTCCAGTTCTCAGGCAGAAGCGTCCTGAACTCTCGCGACCCTATCGAGTGACCTTATATCCGCTTCCATTGGTGATCTTTGGTTGTATCTGTTTGTACCTGATCTACAGCGCCATTCTCTACAATCCTTGGATGGCCGGATTTGTCGGCATTCTCACGGCCATCGGACTGGCGATCCATCGGTGGGAACAGGTTAAGAATACTACCGCCGATACGTGAATCACCGTGCCAACATAGGCGTTGACTGGGGGCCAGTCAGGATCTGGCCAATCGGTTTTCCGTCAGGAAAACAACACATTATGTAACTGTTGCTGCCATCGATGATATCGATCGGCGTGGTCGTCGTCGGCCCGATTTGGCGAGCGGCCAAGAGCGGCGCCAGATTGATCTGGTGCGTTCCAATCGGCAGTTCGACTCGTAAGACTTGGATATCTCGCGGTAACAAACCCCAGCAGCGGGTATCGGCAGATTCTGTGGCTTCCCACACAACACCCGCTGCGTCCATGGCCAACGAAGTAAGGTTGTTGTCTTTGCTCATCGTAGTCTTGGCAGCGACGATCGAGGCCTTCTTGATGACGCGTCTCGCGACAGCTCGAGCGACAATCGCTTGTCGATTCGCTGCATAGGTGGACAACGCCAAGCTTTCCACATTCGTTACGCTTTCGGTCGGTCCGATCACTCGACCATTGATCGAAACTCCGATGCGATCGACCTCGATCGGTGGCAACTGAATATCGGGGATCTTGATCGGAGCGAGCGTAGGAGGAACGCTATAGGGTCCGACGGCAGATACGATGCGGTCGGCAATCAACAGCGCGTCGCTGGTCGGTTCTTCAGCAACCTCGACTTTATTGGGGCCACGGCCTACCAAAGCGAAAACATACAGCACGCCGGTTCCCGGTGAAGAATGGACGCCCGCCCGAGCTCGCTCGAAATCCCAGCGAAAGGCCTGCGAGTGAGGACAGAGTTCACACACCTGCCGATAGCTGGTCATCGCGTCATCATAGTCCCGATGCGATAACTCTCGAAGCATTCCTCGAACATAATGACCAAGTGGCACCATAGGATATTGCTCTACAGCTTGAGGGCCAACGCGTTCCAGAGCTCGTTCAGCGAGCATCACTTGTTTGTCATTCATTTGCAAGGAATAACTCTCGGCGTCACCGCCATCATGCATTAAGTTCGCAAGAGCTAGAAATGCATAGACCAATATTTTCTCATAGTCTTCGCCGGCATAGGCTCGCTGCTGATCGTCGGTCCAGACCGAAAGCGTTTTCTCCGCTAACGAGTCTTGTTCGAGATGCTCGAAACGATCGCGTACCTCCCGTAGCAACTGCTCGGCCTGCTTCGGTCGTCCGGAAATTAGATCGACCATCGCGAGGTCAAGTTTGGCTACATCACGATCCGAACGATGATTCTTGGCGAGTTTTTCAAGCCGCAATCGACACTCGTCCATCTGCCCTTGGTGGAAAAGACTTCTCGGTTCCATCAATCGTTTGCTGTGCGTGGAGCAACCCGAAAGCATTACCAGTAGCAGGATGCCAAGATAGATCCCTGTCGGCTCAGTTTTCATCAGCCCACCGTGGGACCGCGTCATGATTTGAGCGGATTATAGTTCCAGATCTTCCCCATCGCCGATTTGTGATACCCTTTTCGAATCTCGGCAGACTGCACGTCGTAGACGCCGGTGTGGATATTCGTCAATTCCAACGAAAGCGTATAGTCTCGCTGCTTCGAGTTATTGCGTTCCGTCGTTCCGCTGGTCAGTTTCGCGTAGAGGACGTAGTCAAACGGCGCACCCTGTCGTTGCAAGACCGCAGTAAACAATTGAAGGTTGCTAGGAATCATCAGCGAATCGGGACGCAACCGTGTCTCGAGCAATCCCGCATCGACCATTCGACGGCTAATCGATTGGAAACAGTCGCTTTCCAAAATCTTGGCATCGATTTGTTGATAGAGCTGTTCCTTGAAGTCGCCAAGTTCTTCTGCGCTTTTATTTTCGATTCCAATGAAGCAGATATTCTTCTTCGTTGGCATCCCGTCGGCACCGATGGGGCATTCGGGCGTAATCGTTGAATGCCTGCCGAGCAACTTCGCGACCGCTTCGTCGACTAACGGGTCGAACACTTCCGCACCCGCGTCATGGCTGCCAACCATATTCGGTGCATCTTTTTTGATGATATGCCCATATTGATAACCGCGGCAACCAACCGCAAACGGGACGAAGGCGTACCCGGAAATGGCGATCAAGAATTTTCTTCGCTGCATAGCTTCCAACGTCCATGTTGAAGGGAGGCAAAACAGTCTACTTTTAACGATTTTCGGCTGCCATCGCCAGTTGAGAAAAGCCAAACTCAGCTAGGCTATCCGATTCTTCGCGTTATTCGCAGCCAAGCCACCTTGCGCATACTGCCATCGTCTCGGAAGGGCGAACGCTAGCAAATGGGCGGTTTGCAATTCTTGGGATGGTGTTCGGTTAAGAGGGGACGGTAAATTTTCGTGGACGAGCCGCTCTGCGACTCGTCGAAACTCGCGAACATGGACGTGACTCATGTCGAGTCGCAGAGCGACTCGGCCACTGTTTTACGAGAATCACAGCCTTAACGGACGGCGATAGATTCGACATGCTCCGATAGGGCCGCCCTTTCAGGGCTATTGGCTTGCGGGTCGATTTGACCCAGGGTTGCGCTTCGCCGC
>JANPLJ010001292.1:0-3147 GCA_031426475.1 Pirellulaceae bacterium
ATTCTTACGAATGTCGGCTACGTGGAATTTGTGCAATCTCGCGATTTAAATAACCCATTAAAAAACCTACGCTTTTCCGCCGTATTCGGCACCGAAGAATTCTTTGCTGCCTTTGACGTCGGCTTTGATCGTTCGCTTGCCAGCTTGCCAATCGGCCGGGCAGACTTCGCCGTTCTCCTCGCAAAACTGAAGGGCTTGGACCATTCGCAAAGCTTCGTCGACGCTTCGCCCCAGCGGCAAATCGTTGACGACTTGATGACGAACCACGCCTGCCTTGTCGATCAAGAACAAGCCTCGCAACGCGACCGAATCGTTCAATAGAACGTCGTAATCTCGAGCGATTTGTTTGTTCAAGTCGGCGACGAGCGAGTAATTGATTTGGCCAATGCCGCCTTGATCGCGAGGCGTGTTTCGCCAGGCAAGGTGCGAAAAATGGCTGTCGACGGAGACGCCCAAGACTTCGACTCCGATATCGTTAAACTCCTTGCAACGATCCGAAAAAGCGATGATTTCGGTTGGGCAGACGAAGGTAAAATCGAGGGGGTAGAAGAATAGGAGGACGTACTTTCCTTTGAATTGGCTCAACGTCAATTCGGCAAATGATCCATCCTTCAGGACGGCTTCAGCTTTGAAATCAGGGGCTGGCTTGGTAACCAAGACGGACATGGGAGACTCGGCTTTCTAGGGGACGATTTATACGGTAATGGTGGATAATAGTTGCTTTTTCGGTAATTCTGCCGCTAGCAGGCGCGTCGCGTCGATACTTATTGAACGGAATCGTCTTTAAGCGGAACGGCGCCAGCCGTCCGGTTTTGCGGCGTCTTGTGAAAATTCGACAGGACAGTTCGCGCCGTTCCGCTTCAAAAGTCAGGCATTCAGCCCAGCAGAGTCGATATTCTCTACGACTTTCCTTGGCTTGTAAATTCGGGGTAGCGGAAGTTGGCCTTCGACGCCATAATCTGGGGCTCGATGCATTCCAGCCGTCGCTTTAAAAGCGGTGCCGGGATGACGATTAGACACTACTATTTATTCTGTTCCCAAGTTGAGCGTTTGTAAGAAAAATGGCCAAGTCGAAGAAAAAGAAAGAAACCACGTTTCTTGTTTGCCAGGAAACAGGCAATTACAACTATACGCTCCTCCGCAAAACCGGCGGTGAAAAGCTTCAGCTCAACAAGTATTGCCCGAAGTTGCGTAAAGTGACTTTGCACATCGAAAAGAAGAAATAGTTCGTTCCCTCGCTTGGTAAGGGGGCCGCATGCAACGGCGATGGCGTTGGATTCCGAGCGATACGCGAGCTCTTGACGATCTGATGCGGACATCCAACGTTTCCGCGATCGTGGCTCAAATGCTTTTGGCTCGTGGCGTTCATGAAACGAATGCCGTGAACGCCTTTCTTGACCCGAAGCTGACAGATCTTCGCGACCCCGAGCTCTTGCCGGGCTTAGCCGCCGCGGCCGACAAGCTCTTTGCTGCCGTGACTGCCCGCCGATCCATCGTCGTCTATGGCGACTACGATGCAGACGGAATGACGGCTACCGCGATCTTGGTTAGCTGTTTACGGATGTTAAACGCGGATGTTACTTATTATGTCCCCAATCGCCTCGAAGATGGATATGGTCTGAGCAGTGACGCGCTCCGCAAACTTGCCGAGCGAGGCAAGCAAACGGTGGTTTCCGTCGACTGCGGGATCGGATCGGTAGAAGAAGCCGAGACGTGTCGCGAATTGGGGCTTGAGCTGATTATCACCGATCACCATCAGATCGGAGAGCGGCTTCCCAATGCAGCTGCGATTGTCCATCCCATGTTACCTGGATCAAGTTATCCGTTTCATGGGCTTTGCGGAGCCGGAGTCGCCTTCAAGCTGGCTTGGGGATTGTGCCAGCGCTACAGCAATTCTGCTCGCGTAACTCCTGAACTGCGCGAGTTCTTGATGCAAGCGATTGGATTTGCAGCGATCGGCACGATCGCCGATGTTGTTCCGCTTCTCGACGAAAATCGATCTTTGGTCAAACACGGCTTGAACAGCTTGCACAAGCGTCCAAGCATCGGCCTAAGATCGCTGATGAAGGTCGCCAAGCTGGCGGATAAATCCGAGATCACGAGCGAGAATGTCGCGTTCGGAATTGCGCCGAGACTGAACGCAGCAGGACGACTTGGACAAGCTCAGCTTGCAGTCGAGTTGATGACCACGACCGACCCGGCCCGAGCCGAAGCATTGGCTATTTACATCGATAAACTCAATGCCGACCGCGATACCTTGGAACGCAGTGTCCAGTTGGCCGCTTCGAAGCAGGCGAAAGAACAATTCGATGTCGACAATGATCCTGCTTTGGTATTGGCGGGGCCTGGCTGGCACTTGGGGGTGATCGGTATTGTCGCAGGGCGGCTTGCGGAAAAGTACTATCGTCCAACGATTGTAATCTCCATGGATCCAATCGGCAAAAAACCAGCAACTGGATCTGCAAGATCGGCGGGTTGCGTCAATCTTCACGAGACGCTGGAAAGCTGTCGCGATCATTTAGTTTCTTATGGCGGACATGCTGCAGCTGCCGGACTGAAGGTCGACGAAGCGAAGTTAAATATGTTTCGCGACGCGTTTTTCGAAGCCGTTGCGGAACAGACCGGTGGAAGACCGATTGCACCTGAAGTCATCATCGATGCGCAAGCCTCCCTTGGTAACTTGGACATCGCAACGATTAAGCAAATCGAACAGATGGCCCCATTTGGTGCCCAAAACCATCGCCCGATATTGGCCGCGACCAACGTGACGATGGCGGAAACGCCGAAGACGATGGGCAGTGGTGATCGCCATTTTACAGGGCGATTCGTTCAGCATGGAACAACGCTCCGCGGTGTGGCCTTTGGACAGGCGGATTGGGTGGCGCCGTTGACCGCCCATCAAGGACCCATCGATATCGCATTTCGACCGGTAATCAACGAATTCAACGGAATGCGTCGTGTGGAGATTCAGGTTGTCGACTGGCGAATTGCGGAGACGCCGGGCACACCGCATTGGGACAGTCAGCCGAAAAGGGTTGGAAGAGCTTCGGAGTGATGGAGTGGAAGGGACGTAAAGGACGCGAAGGACATAAAGGACGTAAATGATCTTAGTTTGTGCGCAGTATCAGCGTCCCTTCTGTCCCTTCT
>JANPLJ010001293.1:0-8227 GCA_031426475.1 Pirellulaceae bacterium
GTCCGCTCGATTATTGTCTGGAATCCATTCGTGATGCAGACACTCAAGAGCAAGAGCGATGCCAAGGTGATTTTTGACTCGTCGAGTATCCCCGAAGAAATCATCGACATGGTCGTTGTCGGCAAAGACTCGCTCTCCAAACCTGGCGGGAAGAATTTTGCGATGGCGATTTTGGACGTCTACTATGAGATCAACCGTCGGATGGCAGATCCGAAAACGGCCGACGAAACCTTGGTTGCCATCGGAGCGAAGTTCAGTTCACTGAATCTCGATGAGATGAAATTGATTGTGCAACAGACGAGTTTTTATTCGACTCCGGATGCCGCCATTGGTCTCTTGGAGAGCAGCAAGTTTCAGAAAGAAACGATGCCGGCGGTGGCGGCGTTTTGCGAATCGCACGCGATTATCGAGAAGAAGCCGTCCATCGGCTATTCGGATGCGTCGAGTCAAGTGGACATCGATCTCAGCTATTTGAAAAAGTTCCGCGACGGTGTGACTCCCGACAAACTATGATTCGTCGCCCCATTCCAACTTGGCTTTTTTGGGCGTTGCTCTTAGGCGGTCTGCTTTTGATCGGGCTGGCCTATGGGCGATTGTCGCACTTGCAGACGTTGAAAAACCCAACGCAGACGATCGTTCCCGGGTGGCAAGGGTTCCTGGATGGCTTCCACCGGATTACTCAGCCAACTGGGATGTCGTCCAATCCGAAACCTTCGATGCTGGCAACGGACATGATCGCCACTTACTGGCGTCTATTTCTAGGGTTGACGACGGGCGTCATCATGTCGGTTGCGGTGGGCATCGCGATGGGAGCTTATCGGTGGATCGAGGCACCGTTGAGTCCCGTCATTTCATTTCTGTCGAAGATCCCGCCCACGGCGATGATGCCGATCTATTTTATTTTGGTGGGTACCGATCAAAAGATGTTTACTGCGATGGTCGCATTGGGCGTCTTCTTTACGATGGCTCAATCGATCTACCAAGCTGTTCAAAAAGATGTCTCGGACGACGCGATTAACAAAGCCTACACGCTGGGAGCTTCGGACGCCGAAATTCTCTGGGAAGTGATCTGGAAGCAGATCCTGCCGCGTGTGCTTGAGAATATCCGTCTTCAGATTGGACCGGCCATGATCTTTTTGTTGGCTGCCGAGATGATCGTAGGCGACAAGGGAATGGGCTACCGTATTCGCATGGAATCACGGATCCTGAATATCAGTGTGGTCTATATCTATTTGGCGATTCTCGGAGCGACGGGGCTGTTAATGGAATGGGGATTGTTACTGTTGCGTCGTAAACTTTGTCCTTGGTTCGGGGCGTAACAAGATGAATCAAACCGCGCTCGAAATTCGTAACGTCAATCACTGGTACGGCAAGAACCGTGTTCTGCATAATGTCAATCTTCAAATCGCGGCCGGGCAGATCGTTGCCGTCGTAGGACCAAGTGGATGCGGTAAGAGCACACTGCTACGAGCCATTCTCGGCACCCATCCCCCATCGTCGGGTGAGATCATCGCCAATGGTCACACCATCACCGAGCCGACTCGCGATGTTGGAATCGTCTATCAAAATTATTCGCTTTACGAATTCCTGAACGCCCGCGACAACGTATCGTTTGGATTGAAGCTCGATCAGACAAGTTTCCCACAACGTGTTTTTGGTTTTCCAAGCTATCTGAAAAAACGTCGCGAGCATCAGCAGCAATCGGAGACTTTTCTCGACAAAGTCGGACTGCGCGAAGCTGCCAAGCTCTACCCTGGGCAAATGTCCGGCGGTATGCGTCAGCGTGTGGCGTTGGCCCAAGCGCTCATCTTGAAGCCAAAGATCGTACTGCTCGATGAACCTTTTGGCGCGTTAGATGAGTCGATGCGTGAAGAACTACAGATCATGTTGCTGCGATTTTATCAAGAGAATCTTCTTGCAAAAAAGGCGGGCCTGGTGCCCGAATATACGATTTTGATCGTAACGCACGAGCTTAACGAAGCGATCTATGTATCTGACCGAGTGATCGGGATGTCGCGATACCACACGGAAGGCCATCTTGGATCGAGTATCGTGTACGATCGGCCAAGTCCCATCTTCCACCCCGAGGATCCTCGCGATTTTTCAAAGTTTATCGACCAGCGTGAAGAACTTCGTCGAGCTGTCTTCGATCCAGAATACATTAAGGACCGGAACAAGTACGTAACGTTCTGGAACGATCTCGCGACGATGGCGAACGAGATGATGATCGCCGAGAATTCGATGGAATAGTTGACGATCGCTCCCAATACACCACGCATTCGTCCAGTTCAGTCGAGATCCGTCTTACCCAAGCACGCAAAATGTCGACGCCCGAAATCGCGTGCGCGTTCAGCTGTACACAGTTTTTTATCCCGAAGGGATAGCAGACATTAGCCGGTAGTTGAGCGGAGCGATACCACCGGAACCGTTGTGTATCGAACCTCGCGATCCTGAAAGGATCGAAGAATCTTTGACCCTGTCAGGGCCCTGTCAGGGTCAGTAGTTTGTAGTTTCGTATCCGGGGGTGCGCCACTTCGCGGCGACCCCCGGCTAGTGTCTGCTATCCCTATCGGGATGAAATCGGGCCACAATCGAAAAGCTGGACGAACTTATTGGTCATCGGTCATACAGTTTCATTTTCATTGGCTAACAAAGCCTTGGCTCGAGCGAGCTCGCTGGGGCCAGTGTGATCGGTTCCGTTTTGGCGGATGGATTTCCTTCAGGCGGTAGCTTATGCTTCTAGTATTCCCGAAATGCCGTTCGGCGATTTCGTACTCATATCATCCTACCTGTACGTTTTCCGGAGCCCTCTCGATGTCCCAACCATCCGAAAAATCTAATCTTGATTCCCTCGCTTCAACGCGTCGCCGATTTTTGCAAGATACGACCGCGGTTGCTGCCGCCTCGACGCTCGTAACAAGTTCCATCCCCAAAGTTCATGCTGCCGAAAGCAATGAGATCCGTCTCGCGATTGTTGGATGTGGCGGTCGAGGTACCGGAGCCGTCGAGAATGCTTTGTCGGTCGACAACGGTCCGATGAAATTAGTTGCGATGGCCGACGTCTTTCAAAACAGGCTTGAATCGTCGTATGGTACGATCAAAGAAAAATTTGGCGACAAGGTCGACGTACCGCCAGAGCGTCGCTTTTACGAGTTCGATGGCTACAAGCAAGCGATGGATGCGCTCAGGCCCG
Source organism: Pirellulaceae bacterium (assembly GCA_031426475.1). GTDB lineage: Bacteria > Planctomycetota > Planctomycetia > Pirellulales > Pirellulaceae > JAIYDQ01. The sequence goes on from JANPLJ010001293.1 coordinate 3,194, forward strand.
GTGACGTGGTCATGCTAACCACTCCGCCGGCCTTCCGTTGGGTTCACTTCACGTATGCCATCGAAAAGGGGCTCAATGTTTTTATGGAGAAGCCTGTCACGATCGATGGGCCTTCGAGCAAGCGGATGCTGGAGCTTGGTAAGAAAGCTGCCGAAAAGAATCTCAAGGTTGCTGTCGGACTGATGTGTCGACACTGCGAAGCGCGCGGTGAACTGCTCGAACGTATCAAGGCTGGCGAGATCGGAGACATCACGATGCTCCGAGCGTATCGAATGGCGGGTCCAACGGGTTCTGCGGCATCGCTTCCGAAACCAAAGGATTGGCCCGGGAACGAACTGATGTATCAAATCAGTCGCTTTCATTCATTCTTGTGGCTCTCGGGTGGAGCCTTTAGCGATTTCTTGATTCACAATATCGACGAATGCGGTTGGATGAAGGATGCTTGGCCAGTGGAAGCCAAAGCATCGGGAGGACGGCACTATCGAAATGATAATGTCGATCAAAATTTCGATACCTACAGCGTCGAATATACTTTTGACGATGGCACAAAACTCTTTTTGAATGGTCGCACCATTCCAGGCTGCCGGCAAGAGTTTGCTAGCTACGCCCATGGCACCAAAGGTTCGGCGGTTATCTCGGCTTCCGGTCATTCGCCAGCAAAGTGCAAGATTTACAATAGCCACAAGATGGTAGCCAAGAACGTCACTTGGTCATGCCAAGCCAAGGAACGGAATCCCTACGCGTTGGAATGGGAACATTTGATTCAGGCAATTCGCGAAGACAAGCCGTACAGCGAAGTCGAGCGTGGCGTCAAAGCGAGTGTCGTAACCAGCATGGGCCGGATGGCTGCTCATACCGGTCAGACGGTGACTTACGACGAGATGTTGAACTGCCCGCACGAGTTCTCGCCCGGCTTAGATCAGATGAATCGCGAAAGTCAGCCGCCACTTATTCCGGACGATAATGGTAAGTATCCGATCCCACAACCGGGTATTCTGGCGGATAGAGAGTACTAAATCGATCAATGGGCATAGCGTTCTAATGTATTGCCCAGACTCGATTTTGCAGTAGCCTAATTCGTCAGAATTCGGACGAAGCTTGGTAGGCTATGTCTGCCGCGCTTCCTCCGAAGTCTTACGACATCGGCTACGAGTTGGAACCCCGATTCCTAGTCGGGACAGAGGATTAGACTGAGTCGCGAAGGGAACCGCAGACTGGAAGCTATGCCACTTCTATCGACAAGACTGCCGTTCCAGGAGCGGAATATGCCGGCTTGCCGGCCAGTAAAATCTCCGAACGCCCAGGTTTCTTCGGCTTTTGCTCTATTGTAGATTCATTTTCCAGGTAGGATCGAACGCAATATTGCTTCGTTATCCCTACCTGGACCCTTATGACTACCGTCGAACAACCCAACTTGGAAGTCGCCTCGGCACCAAGTTTTCGCGATCTTGCTTTGATTGCTCCGCTTCACGAGGCCCTTGAACAAGCTGGTTATGAAACGCCGACTCCGATTCAGTCGGCAACGATTCCTTATCTGCTGGAAGGCCGAGATGTACTTGGTCAAGCTCAGACGGGAACTGGTAAAACGGCCGCCTTTGCGTTGCCGCTTCTTTCTCGCATTGATCTGAGCGATTCCTCGACGCAAGTCCTGGTTCTTGCTCCGACGCGAGAGCTGGCGATCCAAGTTGCGGATTCCTTTAAACGATACGCCAAATGCATGAAGGGCTTGCGAGTGGCGCCCATTTACGGTGGCCAAGCGTACGCGACGCAAATCAACCAACTGCAACGTGGGTTGCACGTTGTTGTTGGAACGCCAGGACGCGTGATGGATCATATGCGTCAAGGCACGCTCAAAATCGACGCGTTACGTTGCCTAGTGCTGGATGAAGCCGACGAGATGTTGCGAATGGGTTTCGTAGACGATGTCCAATGGGTCCTGTCGCATACTCCCGAGCAGCGTCAGATCGCGCTGTTCTCCGCGACGATGCCAGCTCCGATTCGAAAGATCGCCGACGAACATCTTAAGAATCCGCATGTCGTTGCGATCGATGCCCAGCAGCGGACGGCTGAGACCATCCGGCAGCGATATGCAATCCTTCCGCATCGAGGGAAGTTCGACGCGCTGACTCGTATTCTCGAAACCGAAACGATCGACGGTGTATTGGTTTTCGCCAAGACCAAGGTCGGGACGGTCGAACTAGCCGAAGGACTCTGCGCAAACGGTTTCCTTGCAGTCGCTCTGAACGGTGATGTACCACAAGCCCAGCGTGAACGAACAATTGACCAGCTTAAGTCGGGAGCCATCAATATTGTCGTAGCGACTGATGTTGCGGCTCGAGGGTTGGATGTGCAGCGAATCAGCCACGTCATCAACTATGACTTGCCGTTCGATACCGAAGCCTACGTGCACCGCATTGGACGAACCGGTCGAGCTGGACGAAGCGGCGAAGCGATCTTGTTTGTCGCCCCAAGCCAGCGCGGTTTTCTGCGAGTGATCGAACGCGGTACCAGTCAAACACTGGAACCGATGACGATTCCGAATGCGAAAGCGATCAATGCGATCCGTATTCAACGTTTCAAGTCGAGCATCACCGAGACCATTGCCAAGAATGCTTCGGCCTTCTTCCTCGATCTGCTCACCGAATATCAAAAAGAAACCGAATCTGAGCCGATTGCGATCGCTGCAGCTTTGGCGGCGATGCTGCACGGTGATCGATCGTTGCTGGTAGAAGAATCGTTTGAGTCACGTTTTGATGATCGAGGTAGTCGAAGCGATTCGCGTTCGAACGAGGGGCGATTCAGTCGACGCGACCGAGACTCGGACGATCGTCCTGAGCGCGACTCACGCAGAAGCACCAGACCGACTCGAGCTGAAGTCGAGACATTTCGTATCGAAGTCGGATCCGTTCACGGCGTGAAACCTGGCAACATCGTTGGAGCCATCGCCAATGAAGCTGGCTTGGACAGCCAAGAAATTGGGAATATTCAGATTCGCGACGACTTTAGCACCGTCGATTTACCAGCTGGCATGCCACGTGATATTTTTAGGGTGCTTGGCCGAGCTTGGGTTGTCGGTCGTCAATTGCGAATTTCGAAACTTAGCGACCATCCATCGCAACGGCCTGCCAGAGCAACCTACAAGCCGGTTCTGGACAAAGAGCGCCCGGCCAAAGATTCTCGTGAAAAAACGGCCCCACGTAAAGAAGCCCGAAAACCGGCAAGCTTCGTTTCAAAACCAGAAATCGCGGTCGATGGCCCGAAACCGGTTAAAAAGAAGAAATTGAAGAAAGCCAGCCTGCACGACGATTTGCTGGCGGAAGCAACGCAGCTGATCGAAAACGCATAAGCACGAAGCGGATCGCGTTCAACATTCGTAGCCGAAGTCGTCAGACTTCGGACGAATTGCTATACTGCGTCGACTCGCGGGAACGTCAGGCTAGTAGGCCTGACCTACGACAGTGCATTCTCCAGGCTCGATTTTAGATTGTCCATGACTTCTTCCAATTTATTGACTCCGCTGACCGCTTGGCATCGATCGCACGGAGCTCGGTTGGCTGAGTTCGCGGGCTTCGATATGCCGATTCAGTACACGGGAATCGTCGCTGAGCATCAAGCTACGCGGACTGCGGCAGGTTTATTCGATATCTCGCACATGGGTCGGTTGCGGTTCGATGGGCCCCGAGCTGACCAATTGCTGGACCACTTATTGACTCGCCGCGTCACGGATATGAAATCCGGTCAAGTTCGCTATTCGCTCGTTTGCAACGAGGAAGGCGGGATCTTGGATGATATCTTGGTCTCTTGTTTGGAAAGCCCGAACAGCAATCAATCGTATTTTCTGCTCGTCGTGAATGCTTCGAATCGAGAAAAAATCGTTCGTTGGATTCAGCCGCATCTCGCCGATTTCCCAGATGTTGTCTTGACCGATGTGACTGACCAGACTGCGATGATCGCTGTCCAAGGTCCCAGGGCGATCGAAATCTGCAAACCCCTGTTTTCGGTCCCCATTGACCAGTTGGGATATTACAAAACTCGCGTGACTCAACAGATGGGAAAGGCGGCCATCGTTTCGAGGACCGGTTACACGGGCGAAGATGGATTTGAGTTGATTGTGAAGGCCGAAGACGCACAACGGATTTGGGAGAACTTGCTTCTCGCCGGCCGCGACGCCGGAATCATGCCGGTTGGCTTGGGTGCCCGCGACACGCTGCGATTGGAAGCGGGGATGCCGCTTTACGGCCATGAGTTAGCAGAAGATATCGATCCGTATCGAGCAGGACTTGGGTTTGCTGTCAATCTGGGCGATCGCCAGTTCATCGGGAGCGACTCGCTTGCATCCGCCAAAGCTCGACCCGCGACATCCGTTCGCGTCGGATTGAAGCTCGATGGAATGCGAGCGGCTCGACAAGGTGCACAGATTATCGATGTCGAATCGCGAACGATCGGCTTGGTGTCTAGCGGCTCACATTCTCCAACGCTGAATCAACCGATCGCAATGGGCTATCTCGAGCCTTCGATGGCGACGGAGAATATGGTTGTCGATATCGATATTCGTGGAAGTCGTGTATCGGCGAGGATATGTCCACTACCTTTTTATCGAAGGAATAATTCCTGAAAATGACAATGGATCCAAAGCAACTGCGTTACGCTTCGACTCACGAATGGGTCAGCGTCGACTCGAATGGCATCGGGACGATCGGAATCTCAGCGTTCGCCGTTCAAGAATTGACCGATTTGGTGTTCATGGCATTACCGAAAGTTGGCCAAAAAGTTGCTGCGCAACAGGAGTTTGGCGAGGTCGAGTCGGTGAAAGCTGTCAGCCCGCTCTATAGTCCTGTCTCGGGAGAAGTCGTCGAAGTCCATTCAGCGCTCGTAAACGAACTGGAAACACTTGGCATCGATCCGTATGACAAGGGATGGATCATGAAGGTAAAACTGAGCGATCCAAGTGAAGTCAACTCATTGATGGACTATTCCGCTTATCAAAAGCAATGCGGCTCGTCGTGAAAGCGGAAGTATGGATTGACGGACCAC
>JANPLJ010001294.1:0-2656 GCA_031426475.1 Pirellulaceae bacterium
CCACTCCCCGTCCCCCGCACTCTTAAAAGCTCTCCAGTCCCAAGCTGGTGCGGAATCACAAATGGCAATACGGTAATGCTATCGCTTTCCCACTTTCGAACGAGGCCCGTAGGCATCAAACTGGAACTGAACCACAATCGGGAGGGCGACGCTCCTGCGGAGCCACGTTTGGATCTCATGCGATTTGCGGCGTTTGACTCGGCAGGAGCCTCGTCCTCCCGTTTCGTCCTCCCGTTTCGTCCTGTCATTCAACGATGGGAAAATGGGAAAGCCTCCCAGGTCACTGGGGGCTTTCGAATCGATCGTTCATTCTTTCTAGCTTGTCCACCTTCTTGACCAAGCGCCACTAGCCACCGTGTTCGGTATAGCAAAATCGCCAAATCGCTATGGCAGCCAACGGCGCTAATCTGTACATCTAAACTCGGGTTTCTTCGAAGAAACTCTGGGTGGCAACGACGGAATGCCGTTTGTAATCATTCAGTTGGCTGCGCCCATAGAAGACCTTTCAGGAATCCAGTCGTTGTTTCACTGTCAACGAGTCATCCAAACCACACTCGCCCGTTTGGCGACGGTCGTCGCTTTGCTGGTCTGCTGCTGGACGTCGGTTTCTACTCAAGCCTACGGACAATCGGAGCTCATGCTGCGAGACATATGTCGACTGAAAGGCCAAGAAGAAAACGTGCTTCAGGGACAGGGGCTCGTCGTCGGATTGAAAGGGACAGGCGACGGCAGTATGAAACCAACCATGCGAGCTTTGGCGCGTTCGCTGCAGTTGATGGGTGGTCAAATTGCAACCGACCTACAAGGACGGCTTGTCGAGAAGGATATCGAGCAAACGAAAAACGTCGCATTGGTATTTGTCACCGCAACGGTTCCTGCAACAGGAGCCCAGCCTGGCGATAAACTGCCGTGTACCATCAGTGCCATCAACGCGAAAAGCCTCGAGGGCGGGATGCTCTTGATAACGCCATTGGTGGGCCCCCGAGCAGATCGTCCGACTGTCTATGCTTTGGCACAAGGCCCGATCACCCTCGACAATCCACGCATTCCAACCTCTGGCTACGTTACCGCTGGTTGCAAGATGGAAGCAGAAATTCGCACCGAGTTTATCAACAACGACAAGATTACGCTGGTCCTCGAAACCAGCCAAAGCTCGTTTGGGATGGCGCAGGACATCGAAGACCTTATCAATCAGTTTACCAGTAGCGGCTTCGACGGAAATGGAACACGATCCAACCAGCCCAGCGCTGCGCAATCCGTTTCTCCATCAGCGAGTACTCGCGAAAAATCTGCTTCGGCGATCGACCAACTGCATATCGAAGTAAAGATTCCCAAGATCTACCGTGAGCATCCGGTCCAATTCATTTCGGAATTGCTCAAGTTACGTTTAGTCGTAGGGAAAAACAACCGACGCGTCGTCATTCGAGAACGCGAAGGTGTTGTCGCCATCGGAGAAGATGTAATGATCGCTCCGGTCGCGATCTCACACAAAAATCTGACAATCTCTTCCAAATCTTCGGCCTCTGGCGCGAATGGTTTCATCGGCGTTGGCTACGACAAAACGTCCAGCGCTTCGGATAACTCGTCGCTAAAGCAATTGGTAAGCGCCCTCAATCTCTTGGCGATTCCGAACGAAGATATCATCGCCATCATCAAAGCCATCGAACGGCAAGGTAACCTTTACGGAGAATTGGTGATCGAGTAGCCATGCGTATTTCATCCGATTCATCCATACCTGGTATAGGCAACGCCGCTGAACTGCGATCAGCGACGACCGGCCCCAGTACGTTGTCAGATACTCTGAACAATGCGTCTCAAACGAAAGCCACTGGAAACCAGGACGAGCTCGAAAAGACGTTTCAAGATTTCGTTGGGCAAACATTCTTCGGACAGATGATTGCTTCGATGAGGTCGACGCAAGAAGACGCGCCCTACTTCAATGGCGGTCGCGCCGAAAAAATCTTCCAAGGCCAACTCGATCAAGTCCTAGCCGAGGAACTCAGCGATTCCTCTGCGGCGCAGTTTTCGGATCCGATGTTCAAACTCTTTCAGCTTCACCGACAGTAGTTGCGCTTTCGCTTCGCACACTCGTCCTAGTGCCTTGTCAATTGCATAACCGAGGACGCTGTTGCCCTCCGACAACAAGAGCCGGAAGCGTAAGCGACGAGTTAGCAACGAATGCAAGCATCGCAATCGCCAATGATTTGTGACGAAAACGCGATTCAAGCAGTCCTTCGCTTACGCTTCAGGCTCTTGCGCTGCCGAATCATTTGGTACGCGGCGATATATCCAGGGTAGGAGAAGCGTCGGGGCTAGAGACAATCCAATGAGCATCGCCTGCGCTAAAGCAAAGTTCGCGAGATACCACTCCATCATCCATTTGAACGAGTCAGCTTGAACGAGTTCAAGAGCATGCTTGGTGTTCGCTTCGTTGGCGATAGCTAGGCCGCCGACCGCAAAATCATGCGAGACCGCAAGACCACCTTCGGCAACGTGATAGGCGACGGCGAGCCCACCCACTGCCGAATTCCATCCGATGGCCATTCCTCCGACTGCGTCGTAGCCGAAAGCACCACCAGCCAATGCGAGGATTCCCAACGCGCCCCCCCCGATTCCAATGCAGCCAATCGAACCGCCACCGACTGCAATTCCACCT
>JANPLJ010001295.1:0-1639 GCA_031426475.1 Pirellulaceae bacterium
CATGCGATGCTCCGCTGGGTGTTTGCCGCATGTGCTACGGAATGGATATGAGCACCGGTGCCTTGGTCGAAGAAGGTATGGCCGTCGGTATTATCGCTGCTCAAAGTATCGGTGAACCTGGTACTCAGCTGACGATGCGTACGTTCCATATCGGTGGTGTTGCCAATACCGGTGTCGAAGAATCCGATATCAAGGCCAAGAAGGCTGGTACCGTGAGCTTGATGCGTATGCGAGTCGTTCGCAACGAAGAAGGCGTTGATATCGTGCTGACACGCCATGGTGAAATCGCGATCATGGATCCGAAAGGTCGCGAGCTCGAAAAATACGAAGTTCCAACCGGTGCGAAACTTTGCGTTACCGAAGGCATGGAAATCATTAAGGGACAAGTCCTTTGCGAATGGAATCCGCACAAGATTCCGATCCTTGCAGAAGTTAGCGGTAAAGTTCGATACGACGACGTTATCGAAGGCGAAACGATGCGTTTGGAGAAAGATCCAAGCGGAAACATTCGACGCGTGATCGTCGATCATCGAGGAACCTTCCATCCGCAGATCGTCGTTGAAGATGAAAATGGCAAGCCATTGGATGTTTACTTCTTGCCCGAGAAGGCCGTTGTTACGATTCCGGAAGGGAAGAAGATTACGGCAGGTACCGAACTCGCCGAAATGCCTCGCGAGTCATCCGGCGTCGCCGACATCACCGGGGGTCTGCCGCGTATTACTGAAATTTTTGAAGCTCGCAAACCGAAAGAACCGGCTGTGATGGCCGAACTGGACGGAACCGTTGAGATTTCGAAAGACAAAAAACGCGGTAAGCGATCGATTATCGTTCGCAGCGACAGCGGCGAAGAAGTCGAGCATCTAGTGCCACCTGGCAAGCGCTTCATGGTTCACACCGGCGATATCGTCAAGGCTGGCCAGGCGTTGATCCAAGGACCGCTCGTCCCGCACGATATTCTTCGAGTCAGCGGTGAAGAAGCGGTGCAACAATACTTGCTGCACGAAGTCCAACAGGTTTATCGTTCGCAACGCGTTGAAATCAACGACAAACACGTCGAAGTGATCGTTGCGCGTATGCTTCGTAAAGTTCGTGTCGATACTTCTGGCGATACCAGTTTGTTGTCGGGTATTGTCATCGACCGCTTCGAATTCAAGCGAGTCAATGATGAGCTTGCGAAGGCATTGAAGATCAGCGATCCAGGCGATAGCGAGTTCTCACTTGGAGCCATTATTCCGAAGGAAGCGATTGAGCAATCGAATGCACAGATCGAAGCTCTCGGTGGTAAGCCTGCCAAGGGTAAGAAGCCGAAGCCAGCTTCGGCAAGCGTTCAATTGCTTGGTATCACCAAAGCGTCGGTGCAGAGCAACAGCTTTATCTCGGCAGCGAGCTTCCAGGAAACGACGAAGGTACTCACCGAAGCTGCGTTGGCTGGCAAGATCGACCGCTTGGTCGGCTTGAAGGAAAACGTCATCCTCGGTCACTTGATTCCGGCCGGGACCGGCTTCCGGACCTTCCAAGATTCGGAAGTCAGCTATCGACGCGAAGCTCTGGAAGACTTGCTTACACGTGGCCCTGCGTCGAACGAGCAAGAGTTCCCACTTCTCGCGGCCGCTCCAGCCCAGATTGTCGAAGTCGACTT
>JANPLJ010001296.1:0-2031 GCA_031426475.1 Pirellulaceae bacterium
CTGTTACAGCTCAGGGGACAGCCAGTGATTCATCCAGCAGCCGTACCAATAATCAGGTTTCGGGAGTCGACGAGGGTGACATCGTCGAAACGGACGGACGATATCTTTACGTGTTTACGCGACAATCAACGCCTGTTCCGATAGTGGTGGACCTTGCGCGTTCATTTCAATTCGGACTTCCGGGGATTGTCGGTGATATTGCGAATCCCACCGAATCAAGCGAACTGGTGGTCATCGATGCGATCGATCCCAAGTCGCCCAAGATCGTTTCCCAGTTCAGTTTTGCCGGTCGATTGGTTGCTCAGCATGTTTCGGGAAATCGAATCGTGGTGCTGACGGAATCCTATAATGACGTCTCGAAGACGTCCGTCGCGATCGTCGATATCGCGGATCGAGCAGCACCGAAATTGGTCCGTTCATCTAAGATCGATGGCAGCTTCAGCCAGTCACGTTTGATCGGCGACAAGCTTTACGTTTTCGCTAGCTCGTATCTTCAAGTTGCCCACGTAAAGCCATATGCAACAGGCACAGGTGTAGCTCAGTTTTATGAGACAGGTCGACAATTTCTGGCGAGATTGGGTACCGATCTATTGGATACATCGCTGTTCCAAGTCACCAATTTCGACGCTTCAGGCAAAGCTGTCGGGACCCCGTTGAATACACTTGGTATTGGGGAAGCCCTTGATATTATCCGAGGGACGGGAATCGCGATGGGCATATTCTCGTTCGATATCGATGCGTCGCAAGCTGGCCCATACGACATGGACGTATTCGCGTCCGGGTATTCCCCTACTATTTTTGTTTCGTCGAACGCCGCGTACGTCATGAACACTCGGTGGGATCTAACGGATGGGATCTGGGGAGCTACGCAGATTGCAAGCTATGCGTTCGATCCGAATGACGGCACCGTTTCCGCTTCGGCAAAGGGAACCATTTCGGGAAGCTTGCTCAATTCATTCTCCGTCGCGGAGCACAGCGGAGATTTGCAGGTCTTTTCGTCAGTTGGTCTGGAAGGGACCCGACTATCGATTCTGCGGCGCGATGGCCAGCTGTTAAAAGAGATAGGTAGCGTCAAGAACATTGCGCCAGGCGAACAAATTTACTCGGCGAGGTTCGCGGGGGATCGAGCCTTCGCGGTCACGTTCCGTCGAGTCGATCCGCTTTTCGTCTTCGATCTTTCAAATCCAGCCGATCCGAAAATCGAAGGGGAACTGAAATTGCCCGGCTACTCCCAATACTTGCACGTCATCGATTCGACGCACCTCATGGGAATTGGTCGAAATGCCGACGAGCAAACCGGGATGTTTGGAAGTCTGCAGGTGAGTCTATTCGATATTACCGATGCGAAGAATCTTAAGCTCACGAGCAGCTATCAGTTCGCAGGCGGTCGGCAGACATTTTCGCCGCTGCTTCAATCAGCGTTTGGCCTAACCGATCATCATGCGTTAGGGTTCTTTCAAGAACCCGGTGTGTTGGCGATTCCGTTGACGCACTACCCCGATTGGAATGGCCCTAAGAACGATGATGGAACGCTCAAGGACGATGGCCTGCCCGAAGTCGGTGTTTTGAAAATCGATACGACTACGGGAATTAAAGAACTAGGCGGTGTTCAGTCACCAACACCGATCGAGCGTACGGTTCAATTCGGTGATTATCTCTACTCGATAGCTTCGGACCGCGTCATCGTTACCGACTTGCTGACTCCATCGGTTCGTCATGCGGAACTTCTTCTGCCGCAACCAAAGCCGACGGTAAAGAAGGATGACACGAATGGTACCGGGAATTCTGGATCGAACGGAACGGTCGTTACGCAGACTGGCGGCAAGAACGATGACCCCGCTAAGAACGGGTCCTCCAAACGGCAATGGCATAACGGCGAAAATCCGTGTGATGTAAATGGCGATGGAAAAATCGCACCCGTCGATGTACTCAACGTCATCAACTTCTTAAGGTCGCATGGAAACGTTGCGTTGGCTGATGTCGGGAAGACGCTGGGATCGGGTGAGACGGTGCAAAGTTTTTCGGTCGAGG
>JANPLJ010001297.1:0-4629 GCA_031426475.1 Pirellulaceae bacterium
ATCGATTGCGGCGCTGGATTTATTCATGGCCATAGAGCCCTGCGATTCAAGTAAACCATCTCGCGATGCTTGTTGCATGCTGCGGATGTCTTGGCTAGTAGGGTATGATCCGGTCGAAATATTCGTTGAACCAGTAGCAGCATTCGATGGCGAGCCTTGTTGACTGGAGCTGTTGGGTAATTGGTTGCCGCCGGGAAGATTCGTCATCGGAGCAATAGGACCGCTTCGACCGGGCGCACTGGGTAGCTCAGCGATCATTTTCCATGGAGCTTGGCTTGTTTCTTTGGCGATTTCACTGTCGATGGCCGACCAATCTTTGCCGGCCGATCTTCGGGATAGAGATTCCGATTCCGTGCCGCCGTCGCCAATGCTTCTATCGATTGAATCGATCGCTTCATCCCATTCGTTCTCGGAGCCATAGCGACGAGGCATAGCAGCGATGAGCGCCGTCTGTCGCTGGCGCGAGACCTCCAGGTTCTCAACAAGCTGCCTCGACATTCCAGGAATCGTGGGCGGAAAGGCGAGCGGCATGTCTTGATCGATCAGTTCATATCCGAACTGATCATCCCAACCATTCATGGCTGCCCTCGCAAGGACGTAAGACTTTATCCCATCTGGTCGAACCAATAGCAACGGATACGGTGAGACCATGGATGAAGCCGTGGGATCCAGTCGTTGATAGGTAGATCGAATCAATCGAAGACTTGCGTCGAGCGGGTTGCCGGGACCGTGGGGCGGCTTGAGATCTTCGATCGAGATGACAACCCCTTCTGGTTGAATGACGACGCCGCGCTGTGTGCATTCAAGATAGATCGGGCGACGCGTGGTACCTCGGGTGCCTTGATACGGTATGATCGAAAAGGCTGGCATCGAATGCTCGGCCTTTTTCTTGACTTCCGAAAGTTGTTCTTGCTCGGTTTGAATCTGCTGTTCGAGATCGAGCATGCGCTGCGATTGTTCAGCGCGTTGTTGGTCGGTCTGCGACGATTGTTTCTCAATGACTTCCTTGGTCTGGTTGAGCTGCTTCAGTTCTTCGATCAATCGGCTGATATGGTCTTCGATGCCAGCCAATTGCGATCGACGATTGTCTATTGCTTCTTGTTGCTTTTTGCGTTGGGCCTTCATCTCCTCCGACGCGACTTCGACCATGTCCGACGTTTCAAGCAACGCATCTTCTTCGGCTTGAAGTGTCTGTTTGGCCGATGCGGAGGCTTGACTGACGACCAGGACCAAGATCAAGACCAGCGCGCCCATCGTGCAAACGAGTACGGCTAGGAATGGAAAGAGGGCTGGCGATAGCGACTCGGCGCGAGAACGTTTCGATCGGTTGCTCATGCCGCTCTCCGAAGATTTTCTGTGGCAGGCGGCTGGTTGGGTACGCGTCGCAATTTCGGAACTTGAAGATGACCGGCACGCTCGAGTTGTGTGCCCAGGACAGCGACGGCTTCGGTAAGACAGATTGCGACTTCATGGAACCGATCGATATCGGTCAGTCGAGTCAAGTTCTGTTGCAAACCTTCCTCCATTGCTCGTAGCGAATCGCTCTTTTCGATCAACTCGGTCAACAGCTCGGTTTGCCGAAGTAACTGGCTATGATGATTGTGCATCGTTCGAGCTTGTTCCGAGAGCGTCGATTGCCATTGGTGATACCGTGAGTCAATCTGCGAAATCCCTTCGGATTGTGAGTTGTCGATACTCTTGGCAAATTTGTTCAGCGATACATCGAGCGACTCGACCAGCGACTGTTGCATGGTTTCGCTAGCGGAACCTGCTAAATTGGACCATTGCGATTGAGCCTCGGAGATCGAATCCTTCCAGAGATTGGCTTGTTTTTCGACAAGACTCTCGATCGCGACTAAGAATTGTTCTGTGACCAAGCGAACGGTTTGTTCGACTTTGTAGATATCTTGAGGCTTAGCCTCATTTTCGCTCAAGAGTCCTTGAAGGTTGTCAGCAACTTCGTTGTCGATCAGCGACAGCAGACTCGCTTCAACGCGACTGACGCCGAACATGGCGAACATGGCAACCATCGTCAAGACTAGCCCAACGGCAGTCGTATCGAAGGCCACGTAGAGACCGGCTGTCAAGGAATTCATGGCTTCCTGCGAGCCGCTGGCTAGCGACTTGGTATCCATCTGGCCAAGCGTTTCCGAAATCCCGATAACCGTCCCGAGAAAGCCAAACATCGGCATGGCCCACGAGATGATGCGAACTAGACCGTAGCTTTCGTGCTGGGCATCGGCATCTTTATCGGCGAGATCGCGAAGGTCTTCTTCCAAGTATCGACAATTGCCACGTGCCGTCTGACGGGATATGACTTCGCTCAATCGGCGTCCAAGCCATGACTCTCTGACCGCCAGGGTTTGTGCCTTCCACATTGTGTCAAGCCAATCCGCCGTTGCGATTGGGGTCTTTTCGGGCGCTGACTGCGCGAATTCACGGATGCTGTGTCTTGTCGTGATCGAAGCCTTCGTTTCGCGTTTGGCGATCCAAAGTTTATGGATGACCGAGACCATCGCGATCAGGAACAAGTAAACCGAAACCTCCGCAACCAAATGGCACATCGCGTAGCGACGCAGCAATGGGATATCGAGGATGCCCAATACAATCGAAGCATAAAAAACCGTAGCAATCGCCGAACCTATTGCGAATGACGACCAGAACGGCACTTGGAATGCCGGGATCGGTAGTGAAGTTTTTTTCTTGAACACGAGCCATCCTTTGCTGTGTAATCGAATCATTGCTAGGCCGCTCCTTGCAATAAATAGTTGCTTCTTACTAGTTGGCCATCACGTACTTCATACGTATCGTCGGCTAATGCGACCAGAGCTTCACGGTGCGTAATGATAATAATCGTGAACTTGCCCTTCATTTCTTGCAGTGACTCGCGGATGAGTAGTTCGCTCGCGATGTCCACTTGACTAGTGGATTCGTCGAGAATCAAGATTTCGGGTTTTCGTAGAATGGCCCGTGCCAGAGCGATCCGTTGTCGTTGACCACCGCTGAGCCGTTGGCCCGCCTGTCCGACAGTCGTTGCGTAACCGTCAACCAATGAAGTGGAAATAAATTCATGGGCGTGAGCAAGCTTTGCCGCTTCGATGGCCTCTGCTTCTGTGCTGTCAGGGCTTCCGTAGCGAATGTTATCCATGACCGATCTGTTGAATAGTTCGGTGGTTTGGCTCACCAACGAGATTCGCTGGCGAATATCTGCGAAAGCTGCATCCCGATAATCGACGTGATCCAAAAGGATGGCTCCTTCTACAGGATCATAGAATCGTCCTAACAACTGAATCAGGGTTGACTTTCCGCTGCCATTTGAACCGACGATTGCAATGGTTCGGCCAAACGGAACGCTTAGACTGATCCCCTTAAGAATTGGTTGACTTGGATTGTAATGAAAGAAGACGTTACGAAGTTCCAGTTGCTGGTGAGGTCTTGGTATCGCGATCGGGTTGGGAGTCTCGGGCACAATCGAATCATTGTCGAGCAACGGATACAGACTGTCTGCTGCGATGGCACCGGTATAAATGGATGTAAAGACTCCAGATAATTTTCGAAGCGGATCGCTGGCGCCGATCAGGAGACCGAAGAAAACGAGAAGTGTCGGTAGAGTCATCGGTTCATCACAAATCTTGATGAAAAAGATATGTGTTGCCTCGTTCACGATCAGATAGGCTCCGGCACAGACAGTGATAGCGATCATGCCAACACCAATCAACTCGGTGAATGGCTTGCTAAGCCCTGTGTAGAGAATCATCTTCATACTGGCTCGTCGCATATCGTGAGTGCAACTCTCGAATCGCTGTTGTTCATACTTTTCCATCGTGTAGGCTTGGACCGTAGTGATATTCGCGAGCGCTTCGAGGATGACTTCGTGAAACCCCGCGTTTCTACCAAGGATGGATGTCGCGATTGCTCGAACTCGCCGATTGAAGTACGTCACAACCAGAATAAGCAAGGGAGCCAAGATCAGTGACAATACGAGCAGACGTGGATTGATGATGCAAGCACCGATCAAGCAGGCGATGATTCGCAAAGGTTCTCTGATGGCCGCACCAAAAAAGTTCATGAGCCCCAGGGAAAGCGCTTCTGCTGAATAGGTTATCGATGCTAGCAGGCCACTGGTGCCATAATTCTGATAAGTCTTACGGTCGAGCGCCAGCGACTTCTCGAATATTTTTAGCCGAAGTGAACGGACAATATTCGTAGAGACATGACCGATCAAGAGATCGTTGGCCAGCATCATGAGATGTTTAACCAGCGTGCTTATGATCAGTACCACCATGATCCAACAGATCGTTTGGAATGGGTCGCGAGGCAGATAGGCTTGCGCCAATCCAAGGAATCGGTTTCGCCAGGCGATCGTGCTACTTAGAGTTGCCAGGTCATCCATCTTTTGTTCTCGCTCATCGAGCGGAAGGGCAAACTCTGGTTGCTTCTGGGCTCTTTGTGCAACTCGATCCGCCGCGATGACGGCGAGCTCGTATGACAATTCTGTTGCATCTTTCTCAGCTTTGGCGATGCTTTCGGTAAGCCAGTCTTGAATTGAATCGTCTTTTAAAGTCATTTCGATGACGGGGAATAACGCTCCGATGTTCGCACTCCAAAGCGTTGCAACGCCCAACGAAC
>JANPLJ010001298.1:0-3818 GCA_031426475.1 Pirellulaceae bacterium
ACTTCAACGATTCTGTACTCCTTTCGACTGTCCAAGCGTCGGACCTGCTAGTGGACGGCATCGAAGCTACTTCGGTTGTGATTGTGGATGGAGATACCGTTCGGTTTACGCTTCCTAGCGGACTAGGAGATGGAACGCACACCGTCACGATCGCTTCGGGGACGATACTCGATATTCGGAACACGCCCGTCCAAGCGTATACCGCGACATTCAGCGTGGACACTGTCGCTCCGACGATAATCGCCTCGTCGGTCGCCTCGAATGCCGTACTCGCACCAGGCGCTCTTTCCTATAGGGTGACATTCAGTGAACCGATCAAGGTAAGCAATATTCAATTATTTGGCGACTTCACTCTGCACGGCAATTTCCGTCAGCCTGTCGGCATCAACTACACGCCGAATAGTTTTTCGTTCAACCCTGCCGGAACGGAACTGACGCTGAACTTCACCAACCTGCCTGATGACGATTACTCGCTAACGCTTATCTCGGGTACCAACGGCGGAACCAACTTCACGGACATCGCAGGCAATGCATTGGATGGTGAGTTTGCGGGAACGTTCCCATCGGGCAATAGTGTCCCGGGCGGCAACTTTGTCATCGGCTTTGACATGGACATTGCGTCGGAGACCTATGCCGCACTCAATGCGAGGAATCCTCTCGGTAGCCTTGTGTATAACGGCTCGATCGTCCGTACGATCGCGTCCGCGAGCGATGTCGACGAGTTCACAATCAATATCGATCCAAAGCAAACCATCAGTATCGTCGTGACACCTACGACCGGAGCTCTTCTCCAGCCTCGCATTGAGCTGTTCGACCCCTCGAACGTTTCATTGGCCATCGCTAACGCAGCCTCGCAAGGAGCCTTGACAAGTATTCAGACTAGATCGACGACCACGGGTGGAACATACCGGATCGCCGTGAGCGGCTTCGGGTCGCTTGGGCAGTACACGATCGACGTCATCCTTAATTCGGCGTTCGAATTAGAAGGTAAGTTCGTCGGCAGCACCAATAATAACGCCGCGACAGCACAGGATATCAACGCTTCCTTCATCAATCTCGACACCACGCTGGCCAATGCTAAACGCGGCGCTGGACTCGGCACCACTGATGCGGTTGACTATAGTGTTTCAGCAGTCACGCCAGCGACAACTGACATCAGCACGACTGGAACTCGAAGTATTACGGCGATTGGCGATGATGCGGTAGATACGATTCCAGCATCGCAACTCAATGGTTTTACCTTCCCATTCTTTGGCGCCACCTATAACACTCTTTCATTTAGCACGAATGGACTCATTACCTTTGGAGGTGAATCCTTCACGTTCACGAATTCCGACCTTAGCACGAGTCCTCCCGAGGGCGCCATTGCCGTTCTCTGGGACGATCTCAACATTGACAATACCGGCACAGGAGCGGCCAGCCGAGCCATCTACTGGCAGGTCGTAGGCTCGGGGTCCAACCAGCAGGTCATCATTCAATGGAATAATGTTCGGATTCTTGGCGGTGCCACCTACTTTACGATGCAAGCGGTTCTCTCCAGGGATGGTTCCATCCAGTTAAATTATTCGCCAACCGTTGTTGGAACAGTCGTAACCAGCGCGACAGTCGGCATCAAGGCGCCAGGCACAAGCAACCCGGCTCGACGACTTATCCACTTTAACCAAGCCGCTGGGACGCTTGTCGGCCCGAATTTGAGTACTCGGATTTCACCAATATCGCCGCTAGGTGACTTCTACAAATTCGACGCAACTGCAGGTGAAAGTGTTTCTCTATCGCTCACGGATCTTACGACGGGGAATCTTGAACTGCAGTTGGTTGGTACCGATGGTACAAGTGTTCTATCGAGTGGTACGGCTGGTGCAACAAATCTAAACAAAGCGATTTCGAATTTCGTGATCGCAACAACAGGGACGTACTTCGTCAGTGTGAACGGCGATCGAAATATCCCCTACAATCTCGTTGTCACCAAAGATGCGGGCTTCGATACGGAGCGCAATAACAGCTTCGCTACAGCACAAAGCCTTGTCGGATCCAAGGGTGTTCTGGGATATGTCAATGCGACGACTACCAATGCCCTGTTGGTTGACTTCGAAAGCGGCAATCAGGGCTTCACAGTTACCAATGGAAACACGGGACTTTGGCATCTCACCACCCATCGAGGATCGCAAACCGGCCATTCGTCGTTGAACAGCTTCCACTATGGACGCGAAGCCGGGACTTTCAACTCGGGCCAACGCAACACTGGGTCGATCGTTTCGCCAGAGATCGCCTTGCCGAGCACGGGTCCGATCGCCTTTGGGTTCAACTACGTTTTGCAAACTGAAACGAGTTCGACGGCGGATATTGCTGAAGTACAGGTGAGCACCAATAATTTTGCAACCTTCACGACCATTGCCAGCCGCACCACGAACCTGCCAAACACCAACGATTGGCTTGGATTCGCGTCCAGTCTCACCGCTTTCGCCGGCCAAAACGTGCGGATTCGCTGGCTCTTCGACAGCGTAGACAACGTCGACAACAGCCATGCAGGTTGGTTTGTCGATGACATCCGAATCGGAAGCGTCGGAGATGACGACTGGTACTCGGTCGCCGTCCAAAATGCTGGTGAACAATTGCGGTTCGAGACAAGCACCCCGTCGGACGGGACCGGCGAGTTCTTGAATACACTCAACCCGCACATCGAGCTTTATCGACCTGATGGCACGTTGGCCACGTCTGGAATTGCACTTGCCGATGGACGCAACGAATTCATCCAAAGCATCGCGACAGTGGCTGGTACGTATCGAGTCCGTGTGACCGCCGAGGGCACGGCCAGCGGCGAGTACTTCTTGGGTGCGAACGTAAACGTCCAGAACACGATATCGACTGTGGTGAAACGACAGGTGTTCTACAATCGTTCCACGAGTACCGTTTTTGGAAATGGATCAGGTAATCCAGAGAACGCGATTGATCCATCGAAGGTTGCTTTGTTCCCTGGTCAAATAGCGACGTCAGCGAACTACACGAATTACAGTCGCGGTCTCAATGGATTGGTTGTCGACATCGCCAACATTCGTGGGACGCTGTCGGCATCGGATTTCCGATTTGCAATGTGGGATGGAGTGAGCAGTGTTGGATCGTCGATCGACTCGATCACCCCCACGATCACCGTACTTCCAGGAGCGGGTGTTGGTGGTTCGAATCGAGTCAAGATTGAATTTGCTGACGATGCTATTCGAAATACTTGGCTAAGCGTGACGGTGCTCGCGAATGCCAACACGGGATTAGCCATCGACGACGTTTTTTACTTCGGCAACGTGGTCGCTGACTTCAGTGTTGGGAATGAAGGTTCTCCAGCGATGATTCAAACGAATGCAACCGATACGTCGTCGGTCCGACAGAATCAATCGATTGCGGCGAACTCGGTCGGCATCTCGAATATCTACGATGTCAACAAAGATGGACGCGTAAACGCATCGGATACTTCGATCGTTCGACAGAATCAATCGACACGCATCCTGCGTTACTTTGCAGCACCACTGAGTATCCCGCTCGCTCTATCGCCCGCAATATCTAGCGTGATCGATACGAGTGTCCCGGTATTCGGCATTGCCAATTCAATCGCGAGTCAAACGAACACTGCAACGAACCAGATACCGGTCGTAGAACGGAATGAGATACGTGAAAGTGCGAAAGACTCGAGTCCAGCTTCTGTCGCGGAGATTCGGTCGTTCGTCACGGACACTCAAGATCCCATAGCACCTGTCCCGGAGACAAAGCCGAGCTCGTCGAAGCAATGGAAAGAGAGTATCGATCAGTATTTTTCGCTTTTAGGCAAG
>JANPLJ010001299.1:0-10409 GCA_031426475.1 Pirellulaceae bacterium
AGCGCCTTTTCGCGATCGCTGGCTTCGAAACTCCCCGCGAGAATGGTGGGATGCGACAAGACTTGCGATGCAAGCTGCACCAAGGCGTCTACGTCAACACGTTGATTTCGACGCGGTCGCGGACCAAGTGCTGGTATGAACTCCAACGCGCCCATGCCTCGCGCTCCGGTATAACACAGCCGTTCAACAGCCGAAAAACTCGCTGGAGATCGCCCCTTGGTTGCTAACCATGCGTCGATCAAGGCGTTGCCAAAGTTATCGGGAAGTGAATCAGCAAGCAGACCCGGCAACCCATGGAAGGTGCGTGGCGATAGTGCTGGAAACGTATAGATTCGATCGCTCAACGGCATCACGATCGGCGACACTTCCATGCGACTTCGGGCAAACTCGCGGCTGTATTGAAAAGCAGCAATGCTGCGATCTGCGTCGAGCGAAACAGCGCCGATCGTCTTGCCCCAAAGCTTTACTTCTGCAAGCACTTGCTATGGCTCTCCCCAGGTCCATTGGCTGTGAGATTCGGAAATCCGCCCGGATTTCGATGCCCGCTTCCGCTCCTTGCCGTATCGCTTCAGTTGATCCATCGGGCTTTCAACTGGCTCGGGTAGAAACAGGTTCCATCGATCGAGGATATCGAGAGAGCGACAGATTCGAACAAATCCTGAAAGCTGCGTTCCGGCTTGCCCAGCTTCGAGACGCTGGACAGTCCTCAGTCCAACACCAGCGAGCCTCGCTAGGTCCGCCTGTGTTAAATTCTTTTCGAGTCGTAGTCGAGAGATTCGGTTACCGATTAACTCGAGAACCGCGTCATCGGACATACTTGTTTCAATCGCCATAATATATCTATTATGGCGTTTTATTGCATAAAATCAAACCAAAATGCCGAAAAAGGCGTTTTAAAATATACACATAACGCGTCATTTAAGTCGCTTTGTAGATAAATTTTGTATTAAAGCGTCGTATCAGACGCTTTTTGCGCATTTGGCTCGCTCGACTGTCCCAAATCAACCCCGTCTCGCTTTCGATATTACCGTAGGCCGGAACAAGCAGCTAATTGAGTTCGTCAATTTGAGAAAGGTAGCCTGCGCCGTTCCGGCAATCCGAAACCTCGGTTCTGCCGGAACGGCGTCGCCAACGTACTATTCAACATCCAAGTTTGCTAATCGCGTTTAGTCGCAACGCGACGGCATGACGTGGCAACCGATGTTGGAAAAAGCGTCGTGACGTTTCATGCTGTGTGTTCCCGAGATGGGATCAACACGATTCGCCGAGGATCATCCTAGGTTCGGGAATTCCCTTGATTTATAGGAGTTCTAGGCCATGGAAGGTATCGCTGCGCCTTGCCAACGTGGCATCAAGCGTGTGTTTCAGGTTGATCGTCACTCAACTCTTTTGCTTGCAAATGCCTTTGAGCGTTTGCTCGCGCAAATTCGACCAGCGGACAGCCATCCAACTAGTGAACAAAGCATTCAGGATGGCTCTGCTCAACAACCATTTCAGGAGAAAACCGAATGAACGGATTCATGCGTCCAGCAAGTTACTTACGAGTCAGCTCACAGCGTCAGGCCGACGAAAAAACTATCGATTCACAGCAGGCTGATGTTCGTCTCCGAGCAACTCGAGACGGCATCGCGATCGATGCGGCTTTCGAGTACATCGATGATGGCTACAGCGGCTCAGAATTGTTACGGCCCGCGCTCGAAAGGCTACGTGACCATGTGGCAGCTTCGATGATCGATCGGCTCTACGTTCACTCACCCGATCGGCTTGCAAGAAATTTTGCTCATCAAGCAATCTTGCTTGAAGAGATGAACAAGCACGGCTGCGAGGTAATCTTCTTAAACCACGACGGACTTCCCGACAGCCCTGAAACGAAGATGCTGATTCAGATGCAAGGCATGTTCGCTGAATATGAACGCGCAAAGATTCTTGAACGAACTCGTCGTGGTCGACGACACTCGGCTACGAAAGGTAACGTGAGTGTTTTCGGCCGAGCGCCCTATGGCTACCGATATATCCCGAAGCATGCATCAGACAGCGAAGCGCGATGGGAAGTCGAGCCGACTGAAAGCAAGATTGTGCGTCGGTTATTCGAGCTGGTTGGCGCGCAAGGCTACACTTTGGCCGGCGTCTGTCGTGAGCTGAAGTCGCAAGGTATTCGCACCCGCAAAGGCAACGCCGTCTGGGATCCTCAAACCGTGCGAGGAATACTGATTAACCCAGCTTATTTTGGTGAAGCTAGATTTGGAAAAGAGCGTTTGACCGAACGAAAACCTGGTCGGCGAGTTAAACGCGGGGATCCGCAAGTACCTCGTCAAGCAAAAGTCGCAACGGCGACACCACTCGAAGAGCAGATTATGATTCGCGTTCCAGCATTGGTGAGCAAATCGTTATTCGAAGAGGTTCGCAATCGTATGAATGAAAATCGTGTGCGTCAACGTCAGCGACAAGAAGGTCCCAAACACTTACTCAGTGGACTTCTGATCTGCGGTGCTTGCGGCTCTGCATACTGTCACCATGGCGGTCGTCGTCATCATTACTATCGCTGTATAGGCACCGATCGATATCGTCGGTCCGGCAAAACAATTTGCAACAATAGCTCGGTCAAGGGAGACGCACTCGAACTGCGTGTGTGGTCGGACGTTTGCGACTTACTTCGCGATCCAACTCGCTTGCAAGAAGAGTTGGTAAGAAGGCAACAAGTTGCGCCTGAGCAATCTAGTTCCGTTGCGAAGCAGCAGTCGATGGTCGATCAGTTACACAATCGCATCGAACGGATGATCGATGTGTTCAGCGATGGAATACTAGAGCGTCACGAATTTGAGAGCCGGATCAGTAAACTACGATCACAACATGATCGAGAACTCGCGGCGTTGATCAGCCTGCGCGGCCAAGAGTCGGAGACAAGTGACTGGGCCAACGCGGCCACGGCCTTGATGATGTTGGCGTCGCAGGTCGAAGCGAATCTGGAGAGCGCATCATTCGAACTTAAACGGGAATTATTCACGCTGTTAATCAAGCGAATTGAGATCTGCCCGACCGAGATCCGAATAGTGTACAAGGTACCCCCAAACCCTTTCGTCCCAAGCCCCAATAATCGGGGCATTTTCCAACATTGGTTGTCGCTCCATTTTATAGCCTGGGGTGGAGTTCGCGCAGCGAACGGAACCCCAGGTTGACTTTGCCGAATCGGTTCCTGAGTCGCGAACGCGACGGCATGGTCTTCAGCGTCGCGACGGTTTCTCATGTCGTCGCGTTCGCGACTCGCGGCTAGAGGGGCCGGTAAACCTGGGGTTCCGCTCGAAGACTCGCTTCACCCAGGCTTAGAAATGCCGTCGCATTCGCGACTTAGGGATTTGCCTATTCGGCAGAGTGCAACAGTATTGGTCAAAGTCGTTCTTGAGCATTGTGAAGATACCAATGCCGAAGACGGGGAGAAGGCAGCGAGTTCTCAATGGAACAAAATTGTCTCGCAGGGATGTAGGCTGACGCCCAATGGCACTCACTTTAATCTCGCTCACGGAACGCAGCCGCAATAGCCAGCGCGATCCAGCCAGCGATGAACGCTAGCCCACCAAACGGGACAATTCCGTGCGTTGGTGCCTCGAAGAAAACGATTCCGTAGATCCCGCCTGAAAACAAAGCGATCCCAGCTACCATCAACCAAACTGCTATTCGAAAACGCCTCTGTCCCTTGGCGACATCCGTCGACAAACCGATGGCGACGACTACAAG
The DNA here is from genome assembly GCA_031426475.1 of Pirellulaceae bacterium. Classification (GTDB taxonomy): domain Bacteria; phylum Planctomycetota; class Planctomycetia; order Pirellulales; family Pirellulaceae; genus JAIYDQ01. The sequence goes on from JANPLJ010001299.1 coordinate 3,733, forward strand.
ACTGTGAAACAACTGATAGCGAACAGCCGTTTCATACTGTTCTAATCGCTTTTCAATCTTGGCTTCGTCGAATCCCTTTGCCGCAAGGTAACCCGGCATCGAATGCGCCCCTAGAGCGCCGATTCCAACTCCGATAGCAGCCAGGATTGATCCAATAAACAAATGTATATTCATCAGGAGATTGAATAGCCTCAAGTCGACATATCGGGCAGTGGCTCATTCAAGATTCGCCGAGCAGCTTCGAGCAATTGTTCCATGGCGAAAGGCTTAATAATGTACTCACTTGCCCCCAATAGCTTGGCATATGCCCGATGGCGGTCGCCTTCATTGGCTGTCACCATAATCGCCCTCAGCGGTCGATCGTAGGTTTGGCTAAGTCGCTCAAGAACCAGAAATCCGCTCCGCTTCGGCATCATCATGTCGACGATCATCAAATCGGGCTTCACATACTCCGCCATCGCGATTCCTTGATTTCCATCGCGAGCGATATGAACTTCATAATCTTCATTTTCCATGGCATACTGGACAGCGTCCAAAATCTCACGATCGTCGTCGACCAACAATACGCGGGGCCGACGACCTTCAGATTGCCAAGCAGGAGGGGTGGACATGCGAACGATACACTCCAAAACAGCCGAGGTGAAATTCCAAGCCTTTGAATTGTAATCCACGAACGCGACGCCGTCGAAGCCACATTCTTACGATTTAGGCACGCTGCTCTATATCTTGTCCAGGGATTGCGATGTATTCTTAGAGAGATGAAAGAAAATTCAGATTCGGACCAATCTCTTGAAGCTCGTATACTTCAGTTGGTCTTCGGTGAAAGCTACCGAGCGTCTAAACCCAAACGCATTCACAAGCTCCTCGGCCTCAATGAAGAAGATTACGGACTTCTCCGCCGAACGTTAAAACGGATGGTCCAACATGGCAAAGTTGCCTATGCATCCAACCATCTCGTCCTCCGGCCAGACAAAATCCAAGTAGACACTTCGTCGCCACAAAAACCGGACAAGGCTGCTAAATCCGATAAGCCTGCATCTAAGGCAAAAGTCGTTCTTGGAACGTTTCGAAGCACCAGTCGTGGCTTCGGCTTTGTTCGACTCAACGAACCCGACGCCGAAAAAGTATCCGACGATGTCTTTATTCCGGCCAATGCAACGCTCTCGGCCATGGATGGTGATCGCGTCCAAATCCGATTAAGCAAATCGCGAGGCGATCGGACGGAAGGGCTAGTCGAGGAGATTGTCGAACGAGCGAAACGCCAGTTCGTCGGGACTTACCAAACCATCGAGAATGCCTCGGTCGTCTGGCTGGATGGTGTCGAAAGCGACCGCCCCGTCAGCGTCGGAGATGTCCGAGGGCTTCCAGTTTCCGTCAACGACAAGATCATCGTCGAAATGGTCCGCTACCCCGATGCGTTCCATGCGGGCGAAGCCGTGATCCTTCAAGTACTCGGCGCCAGCAAAAACCCAGCCGTCGATACGATGGCCGTGATGCATCAGTTTGGGCTGATCGAGGAATTCCCCGAAGCGGTCCTCGACCAGGCCCGGGAAATGGCCGATCGATTCACGGAAGAAGTCCCCGCCGACCGAACGGACCTTACCCAAGTCCCAACGCTGACCATCGACCCGTTCGATGCTCGCGATTTTGATGATGCAATTTCGCTTTCGAAGAACGAAGCTGGCCATTGGGAGCTGATGGTCCACATCGCCGACGTTTCGCATTTTGTTCCGGCTGGAACACCGCTCGACGAAGAAGCTCAACGTCGTGCGACCAGCGTGTACTTGCCCGACAAAGTCGTACCGATGATTCCGGAGATCATCAGCAATCATCTCGCAAGCCTTCAACCAGACCGAATGCGATTGGCAAAGACGGTCTTCATCGAAATGACCGATGACGGAACCGTCGTCTACTCGAAGGTTTTTAACTCCGCAATCCGCAACGCACAGCGTTTGAACTACGAACAAGTTGATCAGTTCCTCGCGGATCGAGAATCGTGGCGAGATCGATTAACACCCGTTATCTTTGAATTGCTTTCGAACATGCATTCGTTGGCGATGATGCTTCGTAAGCGCCGCATGGCTGGCGGTTCGATCGAGTTGACGTTACCCGAAATCAAGATCGATCTCGACAAGATGGGCAAAGTCAAAGGAGCTCACCTTGTCCATCACACGGAAAGCCATCAGACGATTGAAGAATTGATGTTGGCTGCCAACCAAGCCGTTGCAACCTATCTCGATGATCTCGAAATACCATTCTTGCGCCGTGCACACGCACCACCGCAGCGAATCAAGCTCAAACGCCTTTACGATTTTGTCCACGGGCTTGGGATCGAATGCAATGATCTTCAAGATCGCTTCGAAATTCAACGCGTTATCAATGCTGTCAAAGGAGACACGACCGAACAAGCAGTGAACTACGCGGTGCTCAAAAGCATGTCAAAAGCGGTTTATCAGCCGCAAGTCGAACGGCACTACGCGCTCGACATGACTCACTACTGCCATTTCACGAGTCCCATTCGGCGTTATCCGGATCTAGTCGTCCATCGAATCATCCAGAAAATCATCGACGGCAAGAACCCCAAAGAACCGATGGGGATCCTCAATTTCCTCGGACAGCATTGCAGCGACCGCGAAGTCAACGCGGAGTCGGCAGAACGAGAGCTCATCCGAGTCAAGCTGCTCCACTTCATGAGCAAACGTCAGGGCGAAGAGTTCACCGGTACGATCACAGGCGTCAAAGCTGACGATATCATGGTTCGACTAGCCGAGATACCGGTTGATGGACTGATCGTCGTCGACCAATTGCCTTCCGACCGCTATCGCTTTGATCGCGACACACACTCATTGGAGGGTTTCCGAAGCGGCCATCGATTCCGTTTGGGGGACACACTGCGAATTCGTGTCGATCGAGTTGACTTAGCGAGAAGACAACTCTTCTTCACGCTGGTAGCACAGCTTAGCACCCATCACGCTCCCACAGCGCCAAGCAGTCGTTCTGGCGACCAAGGCCCTCGCCATCGAGACTCCCGCAGCCAGGATTCTCGCAGCAAAGATTCTCGCGGCCAAGATCGTCCGCGAAGCAAATCGAAAAAAGCAAAGCCAAAGAAACGCAAGTAGACGTGCGACCGCAAGAGCCTGAAGCGTAAGCGAAGAACGCCTTAGGTGAATTGGTTTCGCATTCGTCGCTTACGCTCCCGGCTCTTGCTTTCGAGTACAATCTGCTCGCATGAATATCCTTGCAATACTCGACACACCAGACTTTTCCGTTTCGATCCTCCAGATTGCGATGCTTTGCATCGCTGCAGCCATGGCTGGCATCGTCAACTCGATCGCTGGCGGTGGGACATTGCTTACATTTCCGGCGTTGACTTGGGTTCTCGGCCCGTCGGCTGCCGCGGCTGTCATCGCGAATGCGACGAGCACGATCGCCGTTTTCCCTGGCTCCGTCGCGTCGACTTGGGGTTATCGTCGCGAACTAGTTGGCATGAAATCGTGGATATTGCCGCTGATTATTCCATCGCTCGTTGGAAGCGCCATTGGAACATGCTTAGTTGCCCAACGTGATCCCAAGGAATTTCTGTTTTTGGTTCCGTGGCTGATCTTGATCGCGACGTCGTTATTTCTTTTGCAGCCAGCCATCACTAAGTGGACAGGCATCGGAAAACCGCACGCGACACCTTCGACGCTCGCTCGCTACGGAATCATGGGCTTTCAATTTCTGATCGCGTTCTACGGAGGCTACTTCGGTGCCGGCATCGGAATCTTGATGCTCAGCTCGCTCGCCTTGATGGGCATCTCGGATATCCATCGGATGAACAGCATCAAGACGCTCCTAGCCTCGACGATCAATTCTGTCTCCGTTGTTCTTTTTATCTGGTACGACAAAGTCAACTGGAGCCTGGCCATCCCGATGATCGTCGCCTCGATCACGGGCGGTTTTTTCGGTGCTGTCGTCGCGCGCCGCCTTAATAAAAACATCGTCCGCTATATCGTGATCGCCATCGGTATCGTGTTATCCGCATATTACTTCATTCGAGTCTACAAGGGACTCTAGCCAAACAAGAGCCGGAAGCGTAAGCGACGAACCTTGAGTCGAAATCAATTCAACAAAGACCGACTCTAGTTTTCGCAAACGATGCGATGCGGGTCGTCCTTCGCTTACGCTTCAGGCTCTTGCCGTTGCCGATACGCTCGGGTTTTCGAATACTACTCAGAGAACGCCGCGATTCGGTTCGGCCGTTCTCCAAATAAATCGATACGGCAAGATTCGAAAGGATCGTTTTTGAATGCAGAAGAATCTTCAGTTTCCTCTCAGTCTGTTTTTCCTGTTGTCATATTGCGCTGCAATATTCTCAACTAAGAATCTCAGCTTGTGGACTATATTATTTTTGCTGCAACCGTTCTTGATTTGGATGGTCGTCACCGTCTTGCATCGAGGTATTCCTCGTACCATTCGCGAGGCGTCGAAAGAAAACGCTTACCGTTTGGATGGGAGTAAATCGTCGCGACGTGCATCGCGCGAACAAATGGAATGGAATCAAGTTCGGTTTGCGTTGTACACGATCTCGATCAGCGCGACTTTCAGCGTGGACTGGCTGATCTTGTTGCTGAACAGTGACATGATTGCTGTGCCATGGATGACGGATTTCCTACCGGTCGTAGTGACAGGAGCCATTGGATGGTTGCTTCTCACCATGTTTTTCATGCGTTTCGCTTATCTTAGGATTCTCGGCGACTACTATCGAGGAATTCGATTGCGAAAGGACGAATACGTGGAATGTGATGTCGCACGCCTCCAAGCCTGATTCATTTGGGCTGAAAAACGATATTATCTATTCGAGTCTTATCGCATTTGCGCAGCCAGCCATTCCTGGTAAGTAACCTTTCGAAAAGAGCCACCGTTTTCCTTGGCAATGGTTTGAAGTGTAAACTGTCCAAGATCGCTCATCAAAAGAATCGTGTGAATCGGAACGCGTGCCGTGCCATACTTATCTGCTCGATTCATGCGTCGTAGCATCCCAATGGAATCGTCCTTAATCTCGCCATCCGAGAGCAAGAAAACAGCGTCGGGTTTCATCTCAATTGCCAATTGCAGAGCCCGACTGGGATACGTACTACCGCCAGGATGAAAGTTGGTAATCCATTCTTCTACTAACCGCAGAGTATTCGGATCATTCTTTAGATACCCATTATTGGGTGGATAGTGATCAAATATAGGAAATTCCACGACATTAAAGCAGATGACGAAAAACTCGTAGTCAGACCGTAGTTCATTCAAGCTTCGCAACAGTTCTTCGGTAGCGGTTTTCCACCGAATGCCACCGTTATTGAAGCGACTTACCATACTTCCAGAACCGTCGACGACGAACACAAACTTCTTTCCGAGGGCTCTTGAACCAAAGTATCGGGCACCTTCAAAATTCCATAACTGATTTCCCGAATCCCCCTTGGAACCCATCGCATTTGCCAACGCGCCACGCGCGGATGAGTTATTCTTCGTACTCGCGTTCAACCTCGCATTTTGTTTCGATTCAATTTGTCGCTCCAAACGTTTGGCGATCGAAGGCTCAAGCTCGAACAACCGCCAATCGTCGAGCGACGACGCCACTTCCTTGACGGGGACTTCGATACTTAATTTGAGTTCCACCGAGGCCAAGGCAACGTCGGTCGCCAAGCTCGGTTGCTTGAGTTCGCTTTGTGTAACCTCGACCTTAGGTGCAATCTTCGGGGCAATCTCAAAGGCCACATCATGCAGTTCGCCAGCATTGTCGGTTGGAACAAGCGTGAAAAAATCCGGCCTTCCTGTCGAGCTTTGCCCTGCAAAAGCAAAAAGTGCCAAGGCAAGAAGCATCAAAACATGAGCGAGAAAACTGACTATCCCGCCGACCCAGAGCTTGAATCTGAGAGAAGATCCGAAATGATAACGATGCAGCAACGAGTCGACCTTTGCCTCGCGAGCTACCTCAACCGAACTTCGTTGCTGAAATATCGCATTTTTTGCCAGGACTGATGGCCGCAGCATCGACTATACCTTTCTGGCCATGGAGCGTTCAAATTCATGGACCGTTGGCCGAATCCCGTTTTTGTACCATATAGCCTGGATCTAAATCAACGTTTTCCAGCTGTTTTCCGGATGAATTATTAGACAGCGAATTTAACGAGACAGCGAATAAGGACGCGAACGTTTGAACGCCGTTGAGTGGACGCTCGTTCCCAGGCTCCAGGATTGGGAACGCACTGCCCGTTGGCTCCTGCCTCCCGAATCGCTTAACGCAGCGATGCTCTCGGCAGGCAGAGCCTGCAATTCAGTGGGTTCCCAGGCAGAGCCCTCATCGTTATACACATTGTTTCGCTGTTTCTTTGGGAATTTTTGGTGGTCCGAACGTTCTCCATGCTAACGCCATGTCGGCCATTCGTTGCATGCCGATCCACATGGTTTTGGGTCCCGGCGGGCCATCACTAGCGCGACCGAGGTAACCACCCAGACTGGCGATCATCGGAATCATCTCTCTGAGTTTGGGTGGCTTTTGTGGAGCCGGCTTTTTCTTCACGATGGCGTACACAGACTTCCATTCGTCCTCACTGAAGATTTTGTCAACTGATAGTTCGGGACACTCGCGACCAAGCATTAACGTGTATAACACCCGCCACGAGATGATCATGTACAACGTCAGG
>JANPLJ010001300.1:0-7450 GCA_031426475.1 Pirellulaceae bacterium
CATCGCTGAAGACGTCGACGCCGAAGCGTTGACGCTTTTGGTGGTGAACAAGCTTCGCGGGACTTTGAACGTTTGTGCGGTCAAGGCTCCAGGTTTCGGCGATCGTCGCAAAGCGATGCTCGGCGATATCGCAGTCTTGACAGGCGGCAAGTTCATCAGCGACGACCTCGGTATCCAACTTGAAAAAGTCTCGTTGGAAGACCTTGGACGCGCCAAGAAGATCAGCGTCGACAAGAACAACACGACCATTGTCGAAGGTGCTGGAGATCGCAAGGAGATCGATCGACGCATCGCTCAGATCCGAGCTCAAATCGAGCAGACCGACAGCGAGTACGATAAGGAAAAATTCCAAGAACGACTTGCCAAGCTAGCCGGTGGCGTTGCTGTTATCAGCGTTGGTGCTGAAACCGAAGCGGACATGAAGCAGAAGAAGGCGCGTGTCGAAGACGCTTTGCATGCCACCCGCGCAGCCGTTGAAGAAGGTATTCTTCCTGGCGGCGGTGTCGCCTTGTTGCGTTGCCGCGAAGCAGTCGAGAAGGCTCGCGATGCGTGCAAAGGTGACGAGCGAATCGGTGCTGAAATCATTCTACGAGCACTACAAGCACCGATGCGACAAATTGCCGACAATGCTGGAATCGATGGCAGCGTGGTCGCTGACGAAGTCAGCCAAAAGGCGGTCAACATCGGTTATGACGCCAACAAAGGTGAGTATGTGGATATGCTCAAGTCGGGTATCATTGACCCAGTTAAGGTGGTGCGAACTGCGTTGGCTAACGCAGCCAGTATCGCTGGACTGATGTTGACGACCGAAGCATTGGTTACCACCTATGACAAGGACGACAAGAACAAGCGATCTGTCGAAGGCGTCGTTAACTAGGCGTTCGAATTGTCGACCGATTAATGAAGAACCGAAGGGTCACGCGTCGAAGAAAGATCGAAGCGTGACCTTTTTTTTGATGCGAGGGCGTCTTTTGCATGGCTGCTAAACGAGATTGTTACGAAGTACTTGGTTTGTCTAAGACTGCCTCGCAGGATGAGATTGCCAAGGCCTATCGAAAGCTCGCATTAAAATTTCACCCAGATTCCCACCCCGGTGACCAGGATGCTACCGCGAAGTTCAAGGAAGGGGCCGAGGCCTACGAGATTCTGAGTGATCCTCAAAAGCGAGCCCGCTATGATCAATACGGGTACGCTGGCGTCGAAGGCAATGGCGGGGGATTCCGAGATGTCGGCGATATCTTTGAAGCCTTTGGCGACGTATTCGGAGGAACGATCTTCGAAGATTTTTTTGGAGGCGGACGTGGCGGAGGGGGCGGGCGTCAAAGAACGCGGCGTGGTGCTGATCTGCGATGCGATGTGACGCTAACGCTTGAAGAAGCTGCGAAAGGCGTTCGCAAAACAGTTTCGTTGACCCGACATGTGAGCTGTAAGACGTGCACTGGATCAGGAGCCGCTCCCGGCTCGCAGCCTGAGAATTGTCGACGATGCAATGGTCGAGGGCAAGTCATTCAGTCGTCGGGAATCCTGCGCGTCCAAACGACCTGTCCGGCTTGCCGAGGCGCAGGGAGGACGATTTCGAAACCATGTACTGCTTGCGATGGCCATGGGCTCATTCCAGAAGCGGTTCGACTAGAAGTTGCTATTCCCGCTGGCGTCGACGATGGGATGCGTGTAAGGCTGCCCGGCGAAGGGCAAGCGAGCCCAGATGGAGGACCGAACGGGGACGCCTATTGCTTCGTCAAGATGAAGCCGCATTCTCTGTTCAGCCGCGATGGCGATGACCTTATTTTGCAGTTGCCAATCACTTATACCCAAGCCGCACTTGGGAGCACGATAGACGTTCCGACTCTCGATGGCAGTAAGCCGCTCGAGATCGGACGCGGTACGCAAAGCGGTACGGTGTTTCAATTGCGAGGTTTAGGGATGCCCGATCCGCATTCACGAGGCCGGGGAAACCTTCTCGTTCAAACGATTATTGAAGTACCGAGTAAACTCTCAAAGAAGCAAGAGGAATTGCTTCGGCAGCTAGCGTTACTCGACAATGAGCATGTAACGCCCGAACGAAAAGGCTTCATGGATCGTATAATTTCCTACTTCCAAAATGAAGAAAACAAGACCACGTCAGACAAGGAGTAATTCATTACTGCTATGAGTGATTCAAAAAACGCACAACAAGAGTCTCCAGAGCCCGATTTTGAAGAACAAGAGGTAGACTCCAATCAGGCGCAATCGCAACACGACGCGGTGTATGCCGAGTCACCGGAACAGGTCGTCGATATGCTGGAACAACAAATGGTAGAACTTCGCGACAGAGAGCTCAAAGCCCAAGCCGAACTCGAGAATTTTCGTAAGCGAATCTACCGCGAAACGGAACAAACACTCAAGTACGCCGCTAGCCCGTTGATCAAAGACATCGTTGAAGTCCTCGACAACCTCGCTCGAGCTACAGATGCAACCGGAGCGAATGCAGCCAACGCTCCCGAAGTGGCATCGTTGCTGGAAGGCGTCCGGATGGTCCAGCAACAGCTCTTGGGAGTATTGGGAAAACATCATTGCCGCCCGATCGAGTCGCTTGGGAAAGAATTTGATCCGAATCTGCATCAGGCGATCGCTCAATCGCCAAGCACTGACTATCCTTCGGGAACCGTAATGCTGGAAGCCACATCGGGATACGTGCTTCACGACCGCGTCATTCGTCCAAGCCATGTTATTGTTTCGACCGGGGCGCCGAGTTGAGAGTTTGGTAACCGGATTCGTCAGAATTCGGAAGCGTTGAACGTTACGTTCTTTGTTCCAATAAACTGAATATATATGCCCACTTACGATTACGAATGCGATGCATGCGAACATAAGTTCGAGTTGTATCAATCGATCACAGCCCCGGTTGAAACGAAGTGCCCGCAGTGCAAAAAGAAGAAGCTACGACGCCTGATCGGAACCGGTGGGGCGATCGTCTTTAAAGGGTCTGGTTTCTACCAAACGGACTATCGAAGCGAGTCGTACAAAAAATCGGCTTCGGCGGAAAGCAAGTCTTCCTCGAGTTCCTCGTCGGATAGCAAGAGCGGCGACAGCAAAGGAAGCGACAGTAAGAGCTCTGAGACGAAAGCCGCTTCCTCGGATTCATCGTCATCCTCGAGCAGCTCAAGCGAGACAAAATCGCCTGCGAAGCCTTCCAAACCCAAAGGGAAGAAGGGCGAATAGGAATGACGGAAGCCAAGTATGTGCATCGATTGAAAAACGGTCTTGTCTTGGTCGCTGAACCGATGCCATGGTTGAAGTCGGCTGCGTTCACGTTGCTGTTGCCGGCAGGTACAAGCAGTGAGCCCGAAGGATTGCAAGGCTTATGCGGGATGACGGTCGAACTCAGTCAACGAGGAGCGGGTCAACGCGATAGTCGCCAAATCGTTGAGGCACTCGATTTTATGGGTGTGGAACGGAGTTGTGCCGCCAGTACGTTTCATACGTCATTCAGCGTTGCAGTCGTTGCCGAGCGATTGCCGGAAACGTTATCGATCTATGCAGATATCGTTCGCTTTCCGCATCTACCCGAAGATGAAGTCGAAGAAAGTCGACAAACAGCGGTCCAGGAATTGTTATCGATCGAGGACGACCCTTCTCACAAAGTATTTACCGAGTTAAAAAAACTCCGATACGGCAAGGCTCACGGTCGATCACCGTATGGTACGGCAGAAGGTCTCGAGAGTGCACAGCTCAAAGACATGGTTGACTTTCATCGCAATCGCTATGTTCCAAACGGTGCGATCCTGTCGGTCGCAGGGAATTTCGATTGGGAATCAATAAAAGCCTTGACCGAAAAACTGTTCGGCGAATGGGCCTCAACAGGAACGACAGACGCAGGGCAAATCGACGTCCGCACGGGCCAACAACATATTCAATACGATAGTTCTCAAACGCATATTGCGTTGGCATACGATTGCGTGCCGTACCAGCATCCTGATTTCTATCAGTTGCGAGGTCTGATAAGTGTCCTCAGTGACGGAATGAGCTCACGACTATTCACGGAAGTTCGCGAGAAACGCGGGTTGGTTTACAGCGTTTCTTCCAGCAGTCAAACGATCGGCGATCGCGGTAGCGTCTTGACCTACGCCGGAACGACAGGTGAACGAGCCCAAGAAACACTCGACGTTACGATCGAAACAATTCGTTCGCTCAGTCAGGGCATCAGCGATGGCGAGCTATCACGGTTAAAATCGCGAGTGAAAAGCGCCTTGGTGATGGAGCAAGAATCGAGTTCATCGCGAAGTTCACAGATCGCTTCGGATTGGTACTTTCTAGGACGAATTGTGCCACGTCAGGAGGTCTTGGCTGAGGTCGAAGCGTTGACCTGCAAGTCGCTTCTGAAACACTATCAAGAGTTTCCTCCGACACATTGGACGCTGGTGACGATGGGGCCAGAAGCAGTGGAGCTGAAAAATGCGGTTTGAAAATGTTACGCTGGATAATGGTCTCCAGATTATTGCGGAAGTAAATCCACTGGCCTTTAGCCAGTCGTTGGGCTATTTCGTCAAAACGGGAGCTCGCGATGAAACCATCGAAATGGCGGGGGTCAGCCATTTCCTCGAACACATGGTCTTTAAAGGAACAGAGCGACGGTCGGCTCAAGATGTCAATCGCGAGTTGGACGAGTTGGGGGCAAACTCGAACGCGTACACTTGCGAGGACCAAACGGTTTTTTACATGAGCGTGATCCCTGAGCAACAAGAGCACTCGGTCGATCTTTTGACCGACTTGATGCGTCCGGCGCTTCGCGATGAGGACTTCGAGACAGAGCGGCAGGTCATTCTGGAAGAGATCGCGATGTACGACGATTCGCCCCCGTACGGTGCGATGGAACGTTGCATGGAAGAGTTCTTCGGAAGCCATCCGCTGTCGACTCGAGTACTCGGAACGCCGCACACCGTTGGCATGCTGGATCCCGATTCGATGAGGGGATACCATTTTCAGCGGTACGCGCCGGACAATTTGTGTCTCGCGGCGGCCGGCAATGTCGACTTTGATGCGCTCGTCAAACAAGCGGAGAGATTGACGAAGACGTGGCAGCCTGGAAATTTCCAGCGGACACGGCAGGTACCCGTGCATGCCCCAACGAACCTTGAACTCAAGCACGCTCCTGCGGTCCAACAATACACGTTTCAACTCTCAGCCGGACTGACTCGCCTGGACCCTCGACGCTATGCCTTTCGACTGATGTCGACTGTCTTGGGTGACGATAGTGGCAGCCGGCTATTCTGGTCTCTGGTCGATCCAGGGCTCGCTGAATCGGCGGGCATGTTCGCTCAGGAATATGATGATTGCGGATTGATAGGCCTGTATTTGACATGTGCTCCTGAAGATGCCCAGGAGAACTGGGAGATTCTCGAGGAAATGATTCGAGGCGACGATCAGCCCGAGATTACGCCGCAAGAGCTGGAGATCGCTCGCAACAAGGTGACTTCGGCGATGATTTTATCGGCCGAACGTCCAGGCAATCGCCTTTTTACGATTGGAAACGCCGTAACGCTTCGGGGTGTCTACGAAACGCTCGAGCAGTCACTTGAGAACTATCGGGCGGTTGATTTGGAAAGCGTGCACGCGGCCCTTGCCGATTTCCGAAAACAACCATCCGCCAAGGTGACGATCGGACCTTAGTCCGGCTACCACCCCATAACCATGTTCGATTCGATAATTCTTCGTGAACGTTCTAAATCCGTGCCGGTTTCGTTCATATAGAGTCTAATCGCATGAAGCTTGTCGCCCGCTGACTTTGAAAGGCAATCTCGAGCGATGGCGCAAATATCGAGGCTTTGTCCGGTTAAACCCAGGGCGCCTTTGGAAATCACCCACGAATCGCGTGGGCGTTTCGTCAGCCGGACAACCCTGTCCAGCGGATAAGCGTCTGCCAAAACCAGTCGAGCGGCATTTTCATCTTCTGCCCAAGTAATAATGATGTGAGAATCTGTTTCGATCTCGTACAGCGGCATGATCGGTAGCTCCGTAGGGTTTTGAAATGTGGCCTAACAGAAATTAGCAATAAAGGTAATTCGACCAAGCAATATGGAAACGCTCAATCGGTATCCAATAAAATCTGAAAAATGGACACTCATCACGGTCGCGGCTTTTCTACTAGGAATCGTCGCCATTCCGATAGGCAAGGCCTACTGGCCCAACGAGCGGGCTCGCTGGTTGATAGCAGCCGCAGAGAACGCCTTGGCGAACGCTACAGAAGAAAACGACACACGGAACCAAGCCCAGGAACTTCTCGAACGAGCGGCCTCCAGCTATCCCGAGATTGAAAAAACCCTGGATTTTGCTCGAATCAGCTTTCGAATGCATCCAGAAGAAACCGAACGCGCGATCAAATTGGTGCTATCGATGAGCCCCGATCGCCAAGTTCATGCAGCCAATGCGCTTGCCGAAATGAGACTCGATGCAGGAGATTTCGAATCTGCATACAAAATACTGGTTGCTGGCTACCCAGGGCCCACGTCCCGCACGCCGGTCGAACGGAACCAACTAGCCTATTACGCTGCACTTGCGAACCGCGATCTCGCGGTGGCGCTCGCCGATATCGAGAGTGCTCTGTCCGATAGCAAAAATGCATCGTTTTTGGACACGAAAGCTTGGGTACTTTTTCGTCTTGGAAGATTGAACGAAGCCTTGGAGTCGATCGACCTAGCGATCACGGCGTTGAAGGGTGAGCTCACAGATACCCCTTTTCCGTCGGCAGTCCGCGAGAAAGTTGATGATTTGCTCGAAGGAAGAGAGCCGTTTGTTAAGAGGCCGTTAGGCGACAATTCGGATCCACTGGCTTCATTTAACGAGAGTTTCGCGAACGTACTAAAGTCAATTGTCGTGATCCATTACCACCGTGGAGAGATCCTCGAAGCCCTGGGAAAAATCGAGGAAGCCGACCAAGAGTATGCGTGGGCTCAAGATCGAGGATTTCATGATTTCAACCGACTTTATTAATTTGGTGTCGGATTGCTGTAGCCATGAAGTTACCAAAGATGCGATAATTTGAGCCACTTTTCGCAGAACGCCCAATAGAACTATTGCTGTTAGGTTATTGAATATGTCGTCACTCGAATTGCAAGCCAACAATTCCGAAACTCGCGATGAGCAGGGGAGTTCCGTTGGCGATTCGTCCAAATCCGGCCGCGAACAACACTTAGAGAAGCTTGAGCATCCTCTTGAGACTTTGCCGTTACGTGTCTATTGGCCCTACGCGATTTCTTTGGCTGTGATTCATTTGCTAGGCTTGCTAGCGTTGGTTCCGTCGTATTTCACGATCAGTGGACTGGTGCTCGCGATCCTTGCGCATACTGTTTTCGATGGATTTGGCGTGTCGATTGGTTACCATCGATTGTTGACACACCGCGGTTTTGAATGCCCTCGTTGGCTCGAACATGCGATGGCGATCTGCGGGATTTGCACGCTACAAGATTCTCCA
>JANPLJ010001301.1:0-3314 GCA_031426475.1 Pirellulaceae bacterium
CGTCTTGGCGACGGTGGCTACGTCCGAAACCCTACTCAATGCTAACCGTTCAATTTTTGCCTCCGTTGGCAACCAGAAATCACCCTTAACCTACGAGTCAATTCGGTTGAGTTTGGCGGTAAGCCTCGCCGAGCATCACCGCTGCCGATTCAATTTCTTGCTCGGTTGTGTTCCAGCCGACACTCAGACGCACCGTTGATATCGCCTCGTCAAGCGACACACCGATCGCTGGAAACGGAGTTGATTGAAATGTTCGCTCAGAGGAGATCGAGTGTGGAATCACAAGCCCTAAAAACAACTCTGGAACACGCCTTAGCAATTCGATTCCCGATCGCCCCTTGAGAGCGATACTGGCCGTATTCGGTAGTCGATTTCTTGGATGACCATGAACGGCAAAACTTTCCTCGGCAGTATGCTCCAGTCTCGAAACAAAGCTGTGCGAAAGAAACGACAAACGTTCAGTCGATTCGTCGCGCGCCGCATGCACCAACTGGGCCGCGATTCCGAGCCCGACGATCGCCGGGACATTTTCGGTACCAGGACGCAGTCCGCTTTCCTGCCAGTCGCCGTGCAGAATACTCTCGAGTATGACACCGCTACGAACATACAACGCCCCTCCGCCTTTCGGCGCATACATCTTGTGGCCCGATATCGAAAGCAAGTCGACACCTAGCGATTCGACGTCCGCAATAATTTTGCCCATCGCCTGCGTTGCATCACAGTGAAACAGCGCTTGCTTGGGACGCGACAAGCTTGCCATCGCTGCGATCTCTTGAATCGTTCCGATCTGCTCATTGGCAAGCTGAATACTGATCATTCGCGTTCGTTTGCTGATCGCCGAACGCAATACGTCGATGTCGACTGAACCATCGTTTCGGGATGGCAATCGAGTGATCTGCCAACCTTGTGTTTCAAGAAAATCAGCACATTTCGAAACCGCCAGATGCTCCACGGACGAAAGGATCATCTCTGGTTTGGTGCGTGTGCTTTTTCTCGCTATCGTCCGAGCATATCCAAGCAACGCCAGATTGATACTCTCGGTCCCTCCCGATGTGAAAACGATTTCAGAAGGCGAGCAGCCCAAGAGGATGGAAACTTGATTGCGTGCATCCTCGATGGCTTCCTCCGACGCACGACTCAACCAATGAGGATTGCCCGGAGCAGCGAACAGCTCGCCATAGAATGGTGCGATGGCTTGGCGCACGGCGCCTGCGAGCGGAGTCGTCGAATTGTAGTCGAGGTAGATCGAACGCATGGACAATGTCAATCTACGCTTTGGGACTTAGCGATAGCGACCAGTCTTCCATCGACTTGAGCACGGTCGATTTTGTCAGATCAAATTGAAGAGGGGTAATCGTCACATGCCCTTGAGCAAGCGTATTGATATCCGTCGCATGCGCCGTGTGCTCAGGCACGGAATCGTTGGCCGACCAATAGTAGTCGCGTCCTTTCGGATCCTGACGCTTCACATAGTTTAGCCCATATCGCCAGAATCCAAGCGGCACGATATGGACCTCTGGAGCAACACCCGATCGATACTTCTCTGTCGCTGCCGTAGGAATGTTGATATTGAACAGTTCCGACGCCTTGATCGACTTTTGGAGCATCTTTTCAATGAGATTCGTCGCCATCTCCGCAGCGGTCACAAAATGATTGTGAGGGTCATATTCCAGGGAAACGGCCACGCTCGGTATTCCAAAGAAAGCACCTTCAATCGCCGCGGCGACGGTTCCCGAATAAAGGACGTTAATTCCCGCATTCAATCCGTTGTTGATGCCGCTCACGACTAAATCGATCGGTCCGCCAGCCAACTCGCAAACACCCAGCTTCACGCTATCTGCCGGAGATCCATCGACAGCCCAACCGCGTAGCTCGTCGTTGTCGTCGTAGATCTTTTTGCACGTCAGCGGCGTCAAATAGGTAATCGAATGCCCAACACCGCTCTGTTCCGTCGCCGGCGCAACCACCAGAACATCGCCAAGCCTGCGTAGCGCTTTGGCCATCGCGGAAAGCCCGGGCGCATAAATTCCGTCGTCATTGGCCAAAAGGATTCGCATAAAACACACCGAATTCGAGAAAAAAAGTCGTCCATCCAAGTCCACATCGGATGGTCGCAGAAGAATGTACTCGAAATTCCGGTTTCGTCTCCCCCACCGGATCACATGAGCAAGGTAGAATTGGTTTGCTCGCCAGTACCCATTCCCGCAAACTGCTCTCCGAGACTTTCCCACTTTCGAACGAGGCCGATAGGCATGACACTGGAACTGAACCACAACCGGGACGGCGACGCTCCTGCGGAGCCACGTTTGGATCTCATGCGATTTGCGACGTTTGACTCGGCAGGAGCCTCGTCCTCCCGTTTCGTCCTGTAATTTCATTGATGGGAAAGTGGGAAAGCCTCCTCCGGCCCCTGTATTCTAGATGCCGATGAGAAAGACATAGATTCGATATGAAACCGACAGGCAACGTTGAAAGCAATCGACAGCATGGATTGCGAAGTGGAACGAAGAAGTATGTGTCCCGCCGTTTGATCCTTCGCGGCGCAGGCGCGGCGATAGCGATTCCTTTTTTGGACGCGATGGTGCCGGCATTTGCAACGCGTGCCCAGGCCGGGGTGGCCCAAGCGCCTCCTCGATTCCTCGCCATGTGCGCAACTCTGGGTTTTCATACGCCGTTTCTTTTTCCGAAAGAGGTTGGCTCGGATTATGTTGTGACGCCCTACATGGAACCACTCAAGGATCTGCGGAACGACATCTCGTTGATATCTGGCCTTCAGCATCTGGAACAGAACGGAGCGAACGGACACACCTCTGAGATGACTTGGTTGACATCGGCCAAGCATCCCGGATTGGCAGGCTTTAAGAACTCGATCTCGATCGACCAACTGATCGCGGAGCATGTCGGCACGCAGACTCGATTTCCATGTCTCGTGCTGGGTACTGGGAGCGAGTCGTTGTCGTGGTCGGCGAGCGGTGTCCCGCTTCCTGCAGAATTTTTGCCGTCGAGAGCCTTTCAACAACTGTTCGTCGACGGAACGAAGGACGAAGTTGAAGCCCAAGTGAGACAGCTTCGACGCGGTCGAAGTATCCTGGACACGGTTCGCGGTCAAGCGAACAAATTGAATCGCGAGCTAGGCAAGCAAGATCAAGCGAAACTCGACGAATACTTCTCTGCCGTCCGTGACCTCGAAGGCCGCTTGGTTCAGAACGAGGAATGGTCGCAGAAACCCAAGCCGAAAGTCGATGTCGAACCGCTCTCCGATATCCAAAGCCGTACCGATGCGATTGGCAAGATGAAGTTGATGCAGGATCTGG
>JANPLJ010001302.1:0-11410 GCA_031426475.1 Pirellulaceae bacterium
CCATCAGGGAATTGTGATTTCTAAGTTTTCAGTTTTCAGTTTTCAGTGATGATTCACGTCTTCTGCTGAACACTGAACACTGAACACTGAAAACTCTCATTCATTACTTGCTCAATGTCGTGATCATTTCGATCATCGGTAGGAACAACGCGACGACAATGAAGCCGACGGCAACGCCCAGGAAGACGATCAACAGGGGCTCGATCAGTTTGGTCAAGCCTTCGGTCATGACCTTGACTTCTTCGTCGTAGTTGTCGGCGACCTTGTACAACATCGTGTCCAATTCGCCTGTCTCTTCACCAACGTCGACCATGTTGACGACCAGATCGTCGATCACTCGTGTTCGCGTCTTCAAGAACCACATGGCAAGGCTGACCGCTGCACCGATCGCCATGACTTTGATCGACATGTCGAGCATAGCCGTATTCGTCCCGCCAGTCGCTTTGCCTGTCCCCGCCTTACCACCGGCACCGACCGACTTACCCGAGGTCATCGCGACGGACATGATCATGACGCCCGGAAACGACCCCATCAGCGCCCAATAAAAAGCGGCCATCGGATGCATCCCGAGCGTCGAATGATCCTTCATCGGCTTCGAAATGACTTCGCCTTCGCGAATCGCCTCGATCACCTTGTTGAAGATCTTCTCGAACATCGCGTTGTTCGCCGTTTCACGCGTGATGTTCAGGCCTTCCAAAATCGGCACACCGCTGGTCACAAGCGTTCCCAGCGTTCGCGTCGTTCGAGCCAGAATATTCTTCTCGATCAACCCGCCGAATACAGGTACCTTGATAATGAACTGGTCAAACCCCATGCGACCATGACTGAATTTTTTGCCGAGCTTGATAATCAGCCAATACGTCACAGGAATCAGCAGCAGCAAGAACCAATAGTTCACCACGTAACCGCTCATCGCGATCAACAACTGGGTCACCGCGGGTAGCTTGATTTCCATTTCGGTGAATAGCTTCTGGAACGTTGGCACGATGAAGGCCATGATCCCTGCCAGGATCAAACATGCAACGATCACGACGACGACCGGATAGATCATCGCCCCTTTGACCTTACGTTTGAGCGATTCAGATGACTCAAGAAACTCGGAAAGACGCTTCAGAATCGTTTCCAACGCACCGCCAGCTTCACCCGCCTTGACCATGTTCACATATAGCCGACTAAAAACCTTGGGGCATTTGGCAAGGCCTTCGGATAGCGTCGATCCAGTTTCGATTTCGTCGCAGACATCCATCAGCGAATTCTTGAGTTTGCCAGGCTTGGCATTGTTTTCCAAAATCTTCAAACTTCGCAAAATCGGAAGACCCGCGTCTTGAAGAATCGAAAGCTGACGCGTGAACGTTGCAACTTGGCTGCTCTTGGCACCACCAATTGCGAACGAACGCTTCTTTTTGCCGCCGCCCTTTTTCGAGGCCACAGCCTTTTTCAACGAGATCTTGGTAACGAAGTAGCCCATCTGACGTATCGTCGTTTGTGCTTCTTCTTCGCTTGGCGCCTCGATCACGTCCTTGATCTCTTGACCCGTTCGGTCCATCGCTTCGAATTGGTACATCGGCATGATCGACGTGTCCTAGGAAAAGTTTTCAGTGTTCAGTTTTCAGTTTTCAGCAGAAGGTTTTCAGATCTCAAATCCAAAATCCTCGTTAGCCGTCATGGACGGTTTCACGGACGATTTCATCTAATGTAGTAATGCCTTGGTATGCAAAGTTGAGTCCGTAATCGCGGAGCGGAATCATGCCATACTTGACTGCTTTCGCTCGCAATTCGTCAACCGGTGCATTTTGCAAAATCATGTCGCGCATGTCGTCGTTAATGAGCATCAATTCGAACAACCCTAAACGACCTTTGTAACCGGTGTTGTTGCAGGCATCGCAGCCCGCGCCTCGGAAGAACTTCTTGGAACGCATCTCGTCGACCGGCATCCCCAATTCGAGCAGCAAATCATTTGGCGGCTCAGTCGCTTCGCGGCATTTGGTGCAAATGCGACGGACAAGACGTTGGGCCAAAATGGCTTCGACAGTCGCTGTCAGCAAGAACGTCGGAATCCCCATATCCTTCAATCGTGTTATGGTGCTTGGAGCATCGTTGGTGTGCAGCGTGCTAAAGACCAAGTGCCCGGTCAACGATGCCTGGATCGCAATTTCCGCCGTCTCAAGATCTCGAATCTCACCAACCAAAATGATGTCCGGGTCTTGACGCAAAATAGCCCGCAAACAGGACGCAAAAGTAATGCCGACCGAATGATCGATCGGGATCTGGACGATCCCATCGATATCGTATTCAACCGGGTCTTCCGTTGTAATTAGCTTTTCTTCAATGTCATTCATCTCGGACAGCGCCGAATACAACGTCGTTGTCTTGCCCGAACCAGTCGGGCCCGTCACCAAGACGATTCCGTTGGGGCGCTCCATCACCTTGCGGAACTCCTTCATCGTGTGCTCGTCCATCCCGACCTTGTCCAACGACAGCGAAACGACCGAACGATCGAGAACTCGCATCACGACACTCTCTCCGAACATCGTTGGCAACACGCTGACTCGCAAGTCGACCGGATGACCTCCAACCATCAATTCGATTCGACCGTCTTGTGGCAAACGACGCTCGGCAATGTCCAAGTTTGCCATCACCTTGATGCGAGTCGTAATCGCAAAGGCCAAATGGCGAGGCGGCGGGACCATCTCGTACAAAACGCCTTCCGCCTTGATACGAATGCGAAACTCGTCCTCAAACGGTTCCATGTGAATGTCGGAAGCGTGATCCTTGATCGCCAACAAAAGGACCAGGTTCAATAGTTTGCGGACCGGAACACTATCGGCGAGCGCTTCCGCTCCATCCAAATCGAACGGCCCGTCAGCCCCAATCGCTCGCGCCGCTTCCCTCAGCTCTTCATCGTCGGCCAACGACGCAACTAACTTCTCAACACTTTCGCTATCAGACGAATAGTACCGTTCGATCGTCGCCTTGATCTCGCGTTCAGTCGAAACCCCCATCTCGATGTCATACCCCAAGAACGTCCGCAATTCGTCTTGAATCGACAAGTTCTGAGGGTCACAAGTCGCAACGGTCAATCGGTTCCCTTCGAATTTGACCGGAACCACTCGGTAAAGCTGAGCCATCGATTCGGAGAGTTTCTCCAGCAACTCTGGCTTGAGCGTGATTTCGCTAAGCTGGATCACCTTCAACCCTTGCTGCTCAGCAAGGGCCTGAGCTAACTGCTCATCGGTGATCAAGGCCATGTCTTCGGCCAGCTTACCCAGCAACGCACCCGGTTGCTGCTGCTGTTCTTCCAGCAACAACAAGAGTTGTTCGTCGGTTATGAAACCCATATCGACGAGAATTTGGCCTATGCGACGCGATGACATATGTTGGGTTGGGTTAGGGGGAGTTTTTAGTTTTCAGTTTTCAGTTTTCAGGCTGAACACTGAAAACTGAAAACTCGCTAGCCTTCGTGATTAAATTCTTCCGCTGGGCTCTCGTCGCCCATGCCTCGACGGAAATTGACGATACGTTTCGCCAAATCATCTGGGCGATGCGATTTCGACAAGACATCTTCCACGGTAACTTTGCCGTCTCGCCATAATGCGAACAGCGTATCATCCAGTAGGTTCATGCCGAATTTGGCTCCCGTCTGGATCGCCGAATTGATACGGAAAGTCTTGTTCTCGCGAATCAAATTGGCGATACCGGGTGTGACAACCAAAACTTCGTAGGCAGCGACACGACCGCCTCCTATCTTCGGTAACAACGTTTGAGCGACAACTCCGATGAGCGTGGAACTCAACTGTGTTCGAACTTGGTCTTGAAGGTTTCCAGGGAAAGCGTCGATGATTCGGTTCACGGTTCCTTGGGCACTGTTCGTGTGCAATGTTCCAAACACGATATGCCCGGTTTCTGCCGCGCTGATCGCCGCCTGGATGGTTTCCAAGTCACGCATCTCACCGACCAGAATACAATCGGGATCCTGTCGCAACGCGCGACGAATGGCTTCGGCAAAACTCGGAACATCGACCCCCACTTCGCGTTGGTTGATCGTCGATTTCTTGTGCTCGTGATAAAACTCGATCGGATCCTCGATCGTGATAATGTGATGATCGTGCTCTTCATTCAGGAAGTTGATCAAACTGGCCAGCGTCGTGCTTTTCCCCGACCCGGTCGGACCAGTCACGAGTACCAAACCACGTGGTCGCTGAACCATCTTGACGACCGATTCGGGCAGTCCAAGTTGCTCCGGCGTCAATTTGTCGTTCGGGATTTGACGCAACACCATCGAGATATTGCCGCGCTGCTTAAAAATCGATACGCGAAATCTCGCCAACGTTCCAAAGGCAAACCCAAAGTCCGAACTGCCGCTCTCCTGAAGCTCTCGCTGACAACGCTCTGGCGCGATGCTCTTCATCAACTGCATCGTGTCGTCGGCTTCCAGTGTCTTTGTTTCAAGCTTGCGCATTCGACCGTGAAGCCGAAAAACAGGGGGCTGACCAACGACGATGTGAATGTCGCTAGCCCCCTGCTTAATGGCTGCCGAAAGAAGTTTGTCGATCAGAACTGTGGCCATGAAATGCTAGCAATCCAAAGTTGAAAGAAAGGTTGAAGGTTGAAAAGTTTGGCTTAGGGCTGATAAGTCGCCGTTCGACTCGGGTGCGATAGGTCGCGTTTATTCTTCTGACAAGCTCCAACCGCATGACTAAACCGGAGTTGGATGTGAATAGTTCAACCACTATCTTATTCACTTGCGCGGCTTTCCGATGAAATGAAGCTGAAAAATGCTGCAAATTCGCAATGCTGCGCATACGTCCGTAAGATGGCCCTTGGGGTGGGAGCGGGTCCAAGAAGTGTTCGCATGAACACTAACCGGCTCGAGCGATACTCTAGAGAAAGGGCAGCGCTTCCAAGAAAAGAATCGATCACAACCACACGAATATGCTTGCGAAGCAACTACAAACTTCTAGGCGTGCTCTTTCGCATATTCGGCGATCAGCGTCGCCATCGCGAGACCTTCTTGTTCGGTCTTCTTTGCCGTTCGGTAGACTTCGTCCAGCGTCGTAATCCCATTCATGACTTTTCGAATGCCGTCGCAGTAAAGCGTTGTCATTCCTTGCTTTATGGCTTCCGTTCGCAGTTCAGCCGACGAGACGCCCTTAAACATCAGCTCGCGAATCTTACCGTTCACTTGCATCAATTCGTAGATTCCAATTCGCCCTCGGTACCCTTTTTTCTGACAGTAGGGGCATCCTTTACCTTTGGCAAATTTGCCATGTTTAGCCACTTCGGGGGGGATTCCCGCCTCTTCCAAAACGGATTCGGAGAGCACCACGTTATGCTTGCAACGGGTGCAAATCTTTCGGACCAAACGCTGTGCCAAAACGGCGATTACGCTGCTGGCGACCATGTAGGCAGGAACTCCCATATCCGTCATGCGGGTAACAGCACTGGGCGCATCGTTCGTATGCAGTGTACTGAAAACTAAGTGTCCAGTCAGACTAGCCTGAATACCCATCTGAGCCGTTTCTGTATCACGCATTTCACCTACGAGGATGACGTTCGGAGCTTGTCGCAACATAGCTCGGATAATTCGTGCGAAGTCGAGTCCAATATTGTGTCGCACTTCGACTTGGTTGATTCCAGGCAGATAATATTCGACTGGATCTTCGGCGGTGATGATCTTTCGGTCGGGGCGATTAAGGGCGTTTAAGCTAGCATAAAGCGTCGTCGTTTTTCCGGAGCCGGTTGGACCTGTAACGAGCAAGATTCCGTTCGGCCGTTTGATTAGGCTCGTAAATTGCTTGAAGTCTCTGTCGGACAAACCGAGCTGCTTAACCCCGACCTTAATGTTGTCTTTGTCGAGGAGTCGCATGACCGCGGATTGACCGTGATTGGTCGGGATAATGCTGACACGCAGATCGAGCTCTTTTTCGCCGACCGTGATTTTGATTCGACCGTCTTGAGGTCGCCTGCGTTCGGCGATGTCCATTTTGGCTAGAATTTTGATGCGTGACATGATCGCCCCGAGCAACCGTCTGGGGGGGCTATCGCGTTCTACCAGTGCGCCGTCGATTCGATAGCGAATTCGGACACGGTCTTCGAACGGTTCGACGTGAATGTCGGAGGCTCGCAATTGAACCGCTTCTTGGATCATATAGTGAACGAGCCGGACGACAGGCGCGCTATCCTCGTCCATCTGCTCGTCTTTACTGAGCTTATCCTCCTCGGTCTCGGTGAAGTCGATTTGGGTGTCGGTAAATTCCTGGAGCATCGAGTCAGCCGACTCGCCTTCGGTTTGACCGTAGTAACGGTTGATCGCTTCTTGGATATGCTCTTTGGGTGCCAAGGCCGTATCGACCTTGCGGTTCAGGATAAACCGGAGCTTTTCGATCGTTTCGATGTCGAACGGGTCTGAAACGAGGACTCGGATCGTATCATCGGTTTCCGAGACGGGGATAATCTTGTTTTCGCGGGCGACCGATTCCGGGACCAACTGGATAACCGAGTCTTGAATCCGGATGCTGCTGAGATCGACGTACTCGAATTTGTGGAATTCGGCGAGGGCGCGGGTGACTTCTTCTGGCGTGCAATACTGCAATTCGACCAAGCAATCACCGATTTGTTTGCCCTCTTTTTTGGCCATTCCAGCCGCTTCGGAGAGCTGCTCCAAGCTTACGATACCACGCGACAGCAGTAGGTCTGTGAAATCACGCATCGGACGATTCATGCTGGTCTTTCGTGGAGCACTCAAAAAAGGCACGGGAGATTGCCTAGATTATACTGCAAACTTTTGAGAACAAGGCCTGAAATTTTTGCGCAATGTGCAAAGACCAATGGACTAGAAAAACAAAAAAAGCTCCCGGAAGTGAACGAGTCCCAGGGGGGCGGAGGACTGCGAGGTACTTTCCGGGAGCCAGTTTTTGTTTCAAAAGGGTGCTGTGAACTTCCGTGTTGACATTCACCCGATCGACTGAAATGCTCCTGCCATGCTTTGCCTACCAATCCATTGGTGAGGCGTTCGACAGGGGACTTGTTTTGGATGCCACCTCAGTACCGTAGCACTTTGATAATCCTACCGCAAATCCAATTTTCGTCGTCAGCGAACGGTCACCGATCTTATCGTCAACAAATTTGGATTGCAGACGGTCGGACCAGAAGTCCTGTTCCCTGATGCACGACACGATAGATGGAGCCTGATCGATGGGTCAAGCGGAGTTCGATGAAATTTCGGCGATATGTCAGATATTCACGAGTCCGACAGAGCTAGCATTCGATGTTGGGCATGCCCATAGTCAAATTGTGAAGAGCGAAGGTACAATCCGCATGATGACCAAATCCGTAACTCTCAATTGCCCGACATGCAAGCGCGCGTTTCCGTTCGAACCGCGCCGAAGCTCTATGCCGTTTTGTAGCGAGCAGTGTCAGATGGCCGATCTCGGCCGTTGGCTTAACGAAGATATTGGACTACCGCACGAAGCGTCGGACGAAGAGACCGAGGATCAGCCGCCACCCGCCATCCGAGAATGGCGATTTGATTAGGACATCATGAATGAGTAACGCTTCGATCCCTCAAGATTCACCACCGAGAAATTCATTGACGACAGACAAGGCGGTAGCGGTGCCTCGCGTTTCGATCGATTGGTATCGTTCGCTGCCTTGGTGGCGCTTGCTTTCACAAACAGTCAGCATATCATGGCGCGCGTCGCACCTTGTCTTGGCGGCGTTGGCTATCTGGTGCACGTCGTTGGGATGGCAGCTTGGCGAAGTCGTTTTTGCTCCCGAAGATGTTACGGCACTTTGGTCGACGACCGCTGTTGCAGTTCCACCCGGCGAGAGCCGCATTTCGACGTTGTCGGAGCGATTTCAAAACTGGAGCGATTCGATGCCTGCTTCGGGCATGACACCCGAATCCATAACGCTTCGCCGGTCGGCTTATTGGATGTTCGGAATTCTATGGACAATCGGCATCTGGTCTTTTGCCGGAGGTTTACTAGCGCGACGTAGTCTCATGGAGATGGGCATTCGTTCGACGGTCGGTTGGGGCCCCAGCTTTCAATTGGTTTGCCGGCGATGGCTATCGATGGTCTGGGGGATCAGCATGCCTTTTGTGGCCATTGTCGGACTGGCCCTGTTTCCCCTGGTATTCGGATTCATCGCTCGAGCTGGGTTTGTTGGCCAGCTGATTGCACTGGTCCTCATGATTCCGGCCTCGCTGTTGGCGATCGGGATCGGCTGGTGTGCTGCAATTTCCGCGTTTGGATTTCCGCTGAGCATATGCTCCATCTTGGCGGAGAAGAACGCGGATGCGTTCGATGGCGTTTCGCGATCGGCTGCGTATGTCTTTCAACGCCCAATGACGCTGCTGACCATCCTGATTCTCGGCGTCAGCTTGGCTTGGCTTGGAGATTTTGTCGTTCAAACCGTTCTTTCATGTGGCGAACAAATTGTTTGGGCTGCATTCTCGATCGGGCTCGGAGGGAATATTCGGGATCGAATCGGGCATGAGAATGAATTGCTCATCAACATCATGTGGATGGCAAAAGCGACGGTATCTGCGTTGAGGGCGGCATTTCTTTGTTCGTTCTTTTGGTCAGCTGCCGCCGCCGCATACTTGACGCTTCGATGGGAAATCGATCACACCGATTTCGATGAACTGGATCTACAAGAACTTGGCGAGCCGGTTCCGGTTCCTCAATTCGCCAAGGATGCTCGCGACGTCAGCGAAGTGGTCGAGCCCTAGTCGATCGAGATCAAGAGCGATGTTGCCTGGCCGTGTGGAGTAAGACTTGTTTTGATGAAACAGGGTTTGGACCAAGGCTTGTTTTTACCCTGAATCACATTGATCGGGCAATCGATAGCGGTTTTTTGATGGTTGAGTGTGGCAGGTACTAAACGGTCAGGAATCCCTGCCAGAGAAGCACACAGTTCGATCAGGCCCGAGCTTGCGCCCGGATCACCTATGTATCCCTTGATCGAAGTCACCGGCGTATCACCAACAGTCGACGCAATTCCTTTCGCTTCATTGGCGTCAAAGGCAATGACGCCTTTTGCACAAGCGTTGACGTGGTCGATTTGTTCTGGAGTGGTCTTTCCGCGTTCGAGCGATTGCGAAATCGACCGAGCGACGGCGTCCCACGATCCGCTCCAAGGGTGTTCGGGGCGGCCAAAGGTACTTGACCAGCTGACCAGTCGAGCGATGATCGATGCACCTCGAGCTTCTGCATGCGATCGACGTTCCAAAACAACCGAGGCAGAGCCGTTTCCAGATACAGCTCCGTCCCGATATTGATCGAATGGTTTACATGCTGAAGCGGGGTTGTCATAGGTAGTTGAATAGTTTGCTTCGTCTCGTTGCAACATTCTCGTGAGGCTCGTTTTACTTCCACAAGCACCGACGATCATACAGTCGGCTTGCCCGCGCCGAATAACGTGCGCAGCTTCGATGATCGCGGCAACTCCTGAAGTCTCATTGCATGTCAATGTGTTGTTGGGACCTCGTGAATCGATCCAGATACCGATGTGACAGGCAGCCATATTGGGCAACGACTTGAGCATCCACAGGGGATACATATGTTGCATTGCGTTCGCGCCCCATACGTCGTGTCGCATCTCACCATTCTCTTGGCAGATCTTGACGACATTTCGGATATCTTCGTTTTCGCTATAAAGCATCTCCGATCCAAAGACAGTTCCAAGCCGGTCGGGGTTGACCGTCCCTGGATCAATGCCAGCGCGACGACACGCCAAAACAGAAGCGGCAAAGGCCATCTGCGTTTCGACACACATCACTTTTAAAGACTTGCGCGGCTGTACGTAGGTTTTTGCATCAAAGTCGTGCACGAGTCCAGCCATCCATCGGCGACCGCTAGCACCTTCGTGGGGCGGCATCAACTCGACAGCGCCGCGATGTTGAACCAGAGATTCCCAAAACGCGTCCGTGCCCGTACCAATTGGGCTTACAACCCCGAAACCGGTAAGAACAATATCATCTGGAGTACTGGGCATGAAAACCGAATAGAAAGCGTTTTGGCATTCTCGAAAGTATGGAACGGGGTCAAACGGAGGACCCCTATCATAGTTGTCGACTTGGAAAGGAAAACCGCTCAAGCGTATTCGACTATCGGTTATCGTTTCCGAATACTTCCTTCACCGCCCCTGCCATCCCTGAAATGGCTCAGAATTCATCCTTAACGAGCCCTACAATCCGAGCAACTGCCATTGCGAGCACTCCTATGTTGCCTAAACGCAACACTCCACCTGAATTCTGAAGGCCTCATCGTCTCGATTATGGTTGCTTTTCGGCATCAATTGTCCGTTGTTTCGATCTGAAATCAACGAAAAGCCTCTCGGCACGAGCATTGCGACGATCTACCTCCACTTCACCAATTCCCTCGTCGAAGGTTGATTCACTATGCAGAAGTCGCCAAATGTGCTGATCTTTTCCTTAGGGCTTCTGGTTCTAAGCATGGCCTTCAACGGGCTCTTCGTTCTTGGGCAGTCATCTCTCGACGCTAGTGCTGACAGCGGATGGCGGCGAACTACGATCGGTTGGGAACATGCCGATTCCCTCCCCGTTTCAACGAAAGGATCTGTGGCGAGTAGCCAACTCATATTCCCAACCTTGTCCGTTCCGATGAACACGATCGACTATGTACATCGGTTGGTGTTGCCCCTGGCTATCTCTGGATTTATGGCCTGCATGGGGCCATGGTTATTGCTGCGTTGGCCCACTAACTCCATCGAAAAACACTCATTCCTGACAGGTGCCGAATAAAGATCTGTTGGTCGACCATCGCCAAATGAGCCCAGCATTCGTTCTGCGAAACGACACGTTCATCGATCAAGTCAAAGGCCTCGGGTTTCGCATTGATTAAAAGCAGCTTACCTTGCTCATCCAAAGCAAGAATCTGCTGGCCATTCGTAATCATGCTCCAATACTTGCCGTAAGGCCGCGATCGCCATCGCTCGGCGCCGGTCGCGAACACATGATTCCCGACGACGACAGGTCCTGAATAACTGCGGTCGAGCGGAGTATCCCATTGAAGTTGAAGATGGTCAGAATCCAGCTTCACCGGCCAAGCACGACCGCTGGCGTAGGCAGTCCGTTCCGGTCCTCGCCAGCCGGGCCATGACTCTGGACGGCTTCCTTCAGCAAACCCGTATCGAGGTTGACTGGCCAAAACAACGCCACCCAAAGCTAATCGATTAAAACATCGCCGATCCATGAAAATCCGATCCTTTTTGTGCTCAAAGGAATTCATCTTCGCGAGTTTCGAAGATTCGCAGAGCAACGCATCCACAGAGAATCATCGCATCATTTGATTGAAGTATAGCTAAGCGGCAAATGCCATTTCTCAAGAGGGGGTTGCCAAACGCCGGTTCGTTGACGCCACTCAGCTTGGCTACGGTATGCGAG
>JANPLJ010001303.1:0-4150 GCA_031426475.1 Pirellulaceae bacterium
CCCCCCCCCCCCCCCCCGACGCTGAAACCAGCAGTCCGTATACCTGGCATTCGTGACGAGTGGTCCTTACTCATGGATCTCGTCCCTTGACGACCAACTGCGATACCACGGAGTAAAAGCATGCTGGACGTAGAGAGTCGCCTTTTCGTAACGAGTCAATCGAACTCGTCGCACCCACGCCGCATCGAGGTCCGATGCGACGCGTTCAAGCAACTGTCGATACGTGTGCCACATCAACGAAAACATCCTTTGACCGTCGCTATCGAGTGCAGCACGAACATTCCAACCTGAACGATAGGCCATGCGAGCCCATCCAACCATCTCTAGCAACGCCGCCTGCCAGTTTCCGCTGGTTTTTCCTGATCGCCAGCGCTCTATGTCGACATCATGGGAGACCAGCAAATCGCGAGGCACATAGATTCTCCCTCGCTCGCGATCTTCTTTGATATCTCGCAATATGTTAGTCAATTGGAAAGCTCGTCCGCAGTCGATCGCCGCCGGATGAACTTCGGGCTCGTCCCCTTCCCAAATACACAGACATGCAAGTCCAACCGCTGATGCAACCAGGTAGCAATAGCGATCCAATTGCGCGCGGTCTTCCATCGAAAACGGATGGGTCAGATCGAACGTTACTCCATCGACGATTTCATGGAGATACTTTTTGGGAATAGCGAACCGGTCGATCGTATTCGCGAGGGCAAGCTGAATCGAACTGCACGCATCGGGCAAAGTAATCCCTGCCAGGGGCGAACGATGAACCGGATTTGCCTCGACACTGCCGCAGGCGTCGATCCAATGATGCCAATCGATCGCTTGATTCACATCGGATGTCTTAGCGTTGGTATCACCCCAGTCATCCACAAGCTTCGAGAATGCATATAGAGCTGTCATTCCTCGTCGTCGATCTGGACGCAACAATGAAAAGGAACGGTAAAAGTTGCTTCCGCTTTGGCGAGCGATTTGCCAGCAGTGACCGTAAGAGAGATTGAGAGCTTTTTCGCATCGAAAATTGGAAATCGTGTGTCACTGGCATTGCCAGCGCTCCAAGCTGTGGGCAATTGGAAATTGTATTGCTTGACTATCGTTTAACCGCGATTATTCATTGCCCGTAGCCACGTTCGTCAGAACGTGGTGAACCGCTTTGAGTTATGGTCACGTTCGGGCGAACGCAGCGACGACGGTCTGTTTATCTAGGTAATAAAGCAATACGCCGGATTCTTCCATTGAAAACGATCGGATTTTCGGGGGCTGATAAACGAGTCGACAGTATATCGTAGATTTCGGGGGCAGGGTTAGGCTTTCGGATCGAGCAGATTTCGGTCCGGGCTCGCAACCACGAACCGTTTCGGCGGGCGCTTGCTGAGGATCGCTCTCAAAAATAATCGAATTTTATCGCCTTTGCGAATTTCGATACGCTCGCTCCAAACGTCGCCTTTTTTGTGAGCGATTCTCTGAAGAATAGCCAGGCCGCCGCCCGCAAAAAGTCGAACGTCCCTGGCCAGCCACGCCGGAACGTGCTCTGTAAGTTGCCAGCCGTCGTAAAATCGCTCGCGAATTTCAAGCATCCATCGCATGGTCGCTCGCTGAAGGGCTGGCTCGCATTTCCTTCTCAGAATCATTTCCTCGCTTACATGATCTTGGCCCCATCGGGATCGAGGCAGATAGATGCGGTGCTTCAATGCGTCCCGTGCCATGTCCTGGCAAAAATTCGCAAGTTGAAGTCCGGTACAAATTTGATCGCTCCACTTGAGGCATTCGTGCGATTCGACCTTGGCCATCTGCAACAAGATTCGTCCAACGGGATTCGCGCTCCGCTGACAATAGTCGAGCAACTGCTCGTCGGTTTCGTATCGATCGACGTTTTGGTCTTGCCGGAAAGCAGAAAGAAGATCATCGAAAGGTTGCTTCGATAACGAAAAGCTCTGGACGGTCGATCGCAACGCGATCATCACAGGATGCTTGGATTCTGCGCCATAAAAACACTTGTCCAGCTCGCATTGCCACCATTCCAATCGCTCGGCTGCTTGATCTCGATTCGCCGATTCGTCGGCTAAATCGTCCGACCAACGACAATACGCGTAAACGTGGTAAAGATGACGACGCAGCGACTTCGGGACAAGACAACTTGCAATGGAGAAATTTTCGTAATGCGAAAGAGCGAGATCGCGGCAATAATCGCTCGATTGTTGGGCATTCAGGGACGTTTTTCCATCCGCACCGGCCCCAAACCGTGCCCAATCACGCTCCAACCATGCTTTTTTCGACGATTCAGCGGCGTTGTCAGTCAAGCGTTGCATGAAAACTTCCGTTGCGGGGTAAGAAGACGCAGGTATCATAACGTTAACTGTTTTATTGGTACGCTTGGAAGCAATTGGGAATTTCATGCAAATCGTTTTGGCCGCCCCTCGAGGATTTTGCGCAGGCGTCAACATGGCTGTAGAAAGCCTTGCGATGGCGCTCCGGCATTTTGGTCCGCCAATTTATGTCTATCACGAGATTGTTCACAACCAATACGTCGTCACGACGTTTCGCGACCAAGGTGCGGTATTTGTGAATAGCCTCACCGAGATTCCCGAAGGCTCGACCGTTCTTTTCTCGGCACACGGCGTATCTCCTGAAATCCGACAATTGGCTAAGTCGCGGAAGCTACTTGCCATCGATGCTACATGCCCGTTGGTAACGAAGGTCCACTTGGAGGCAATTCACTTTGCCAAGCTGCACTATACGATCGTCTTGATCGGTCACGAAGGGCACGATGAAGTTCTTGGAACGATGGGTGAAGCTCCCGAGGCGATTATTTTGGTGGAAGACTGCGATGATGTCGACGCACTTGAATTCTCTTCGGATACCAAACTAGCTTATTTGACACAGACCACCTTGAGCGTCGACGACGCAAACAAAATCATCCAACGCCTCAAGCAACGCTTCCCATGGATCGAAGGGCCCAATAAAGAAGATATTTGCTATGCCACTCAGAATCGGCAAGAAGCGGTCCGGGTGTTATGTAAAACCGCTGACGTCGTGATCGTTCTGGGAAGTCAAAATAGCAGCAACAGTCAACGCTTGCGAGAACTAGCATCCGAGTTCGGCAAGCCTTCGCATCTGGTCGATGGCCCTTCCGATTTGGACCCCGCGTGGTTTCACGTTGGGCAAACTGTGTTCGTCACCGCAGGCGCAAGCGCCCCTGAATCGGTCGTGCAAAGCACCATCGCCTGGCTCCAAGAGCGTTTCAACGCCAAGGTCCGCGAAGAAGTTGTCCGCCGCGAGGAAGTTCGATTTCCGTTGCCGCGCGTCTTACGAGATATTAACAAGCAAGCGTCGGCCCCAGGAGCGTAAGCGACCACAAGAGCCGGAAGCGTAAGCGACGAATTCGAAACAAACGACGGCTCCGAATTGACATGAATGCTGGGAGACTAATTTGATTGTCAACGAAAAATGCAATTCACGTTGTCCTTCGCTTACGTTTCAGGCTCTTAACGTGAAGGTCGTATTCGCTTGAAACGACGAACGGAACTTCGCTCTTGAAAACCACGTTGGTACGGTTGGCGATTGGTATCGCGTTCTTGTTGCTGGCCCTATGGCCATCGACATCGATTCGTGAGAGTCTATGGATCGACGAACTTCATTCGGCTTGGGTGATCTCTGGGGGATGGGACGAAGTCAGCCAGCGAGCCGCGTTGGGGAACCAATCGCCACTCTACTTTTGGGGACTCAAAGCGTGGTCGAGCGTCTTTGAACCGTTTCGTGCTCCCGAAGGGTACGGCGAAGGTATCCTTCGCATCTCATCGCTGTTGGGTTGGGCCTTTCTGTGCAGCGCGAGCTTTGGAGCCCTCTTTCGAACCGTTCCGTCGCGAGCCATCCCAGCGACGGGGATCGTGATGGTCGCTTGGCTATTGCTCGATCGAATCGGAGCATTTTACGCGATCGAATTAAGACCCTACATCTGGGTTGCCTCCATGAGTCTCTTGATGATGCTCTCGGGAGCCAATCTTGCGAATGTACCAAATCGATTAGGAATTGTGTGGCTGGTCGTATCGGTCTTGTCCTTCTATCTTCACTATACAGCGATCATCGTCGTGGCGCTCAGTTGGATCGCCTGTGTCGTGACGATTTTGATCCGATGGTCGGTGACGGATTCAAATTTGCGAGG